>NZ_AZQX01000323.1:0-68166 GCF_000568385.1 Halomonas sp. BC04 | reverse complement strand
CCAGACCGGCCAGATGCTCGCCGCCCTGAGCGGCCTGTCCCAGGGCACCTTTGCGTCTGAAGTGGTGGTCGACAATGACAAGGTCCAGGTAACCCGCGAGATCGACGGCGGCCTGCAGACCGTCGAACTGACCCTGCCGGCCATCGTCACCACCGACCTGCGTCTCAACGAGCCGCGCTACGCCAAGTTGCCCGACATCATGAAGGCCAAGAAGAAGCCGATGGACATCAAGACCCCGGCGGACCTGGGCGTCGAGGTGGCCTCGAAGGTCACGCTGCTCAAGGTCGAATCCCCGGCCGAGCGCAAGGGCGGCATCAAGGTGGGCTCCGTGGACGAGCTCGTGGACAAATTGAAAAACGAAGCCAAAGTCCTTTGACAACAGTACTTTGACAGCAGTGCTTTGAAGGGAGCTGATTTTATGAGCATTCTGGTACTTGCAGAACATCACGACGGCCAGCTCGCTGGCGCCACCGCCCACGTGGTCGCGGCGGCCCAGGCCATCCAGCAGGACAGCGGTGGTGACATCGACATCCTGGTGGCCGGCGAGAACGTCGGTGCCGTGGCCGAGGCTGCCGCCAAGCTGGACGGCGTGGCCAAGGTCCGCGTGGCCGACAACGCCGCCTATGCCCACCAGTTGGCCGAGCCGTTGAGTACGCTTCTGGTCGAACTGGCCGGCGACTACAGCCACGTGCTGGCTGCCGCCTCGACTACCGGCAAGAACGTGCTGCCGCGCCTCGCCGCGCTCAAGGACGTCAGCCAGATCTCCGAGATCGTCGAGGTGGTCGACGCCGACACCTTCAAGCGCCCGATCTACGCCGGCAACGCCGTCGCCACGGTGCAGAGCGCCGACAGCCTCAAGGTGATCACCGTGCGCAGCACCGGCTTCGATGCCGTTGGCTCTTTTCAAGATCAGGGTGGCAGCGCCGCTATCGAGGCGGTGGACCTGTCTTTCACGAATGGGGCCGACAACACCCAGTCCATCTTCGTCAAGCAGGAGCTGGCTGCTAGCGACCGTCCCGAGCTGGCCGGTGCCAAGGTGGTCATCTCCGGCGGTCGTGGCATGGGCAGCGGCGAGAACTTCAAGCTGCTCGACGGCATCGCCGACAAGCTGGGTGCCGCCATCGGCGCCTCGCGGGCGGCGGTGGACGCCGGCTTCGTGCCCAACGACATGCAGGTGGGTCAGACCGGCAAGATCGTCGCCCCGGAGCTCTACATCGCCGTGGGCATCTCGGGTGCCATCCAGCACCTGGCGGGCATGAAGGACTCCAAGGTGATCGTGGCGATCAACAAGGACGAGGAGGCGCCGATCTTCCAGGTGGCCGATTACGGCCTGGTTGGCGACCTGTTCGAGATTCTGCCGGAGCTGGAGAGCAAGCTGTAAGGAAAGCGCGGCAACTGTGCCGCTTGATCCTGGAAAAGCAAAGGGCCCCGCGAGGGGCCCTTTTTCGTGTCAAGCGGCGCTCAACTGCTCGCTGACGTACTCGAGGTGGTGATCGCTGTCGCCCAGGTAGTGGTCGAACATCACCAGGTGCTTGGCGTAGTGGGAGACCTGACACTCGTCGGTCATGCCCATGGCGCCATGCAGCTGGATGGCCTGTTCGGCGACGAAGCGGGCGGCTTCCCCGCAGTAGGCCTTGGCCGCGGCGATGCGGTAGTCCCGCTGGGCGACAGGGAGGTCGAGGCTGGTAGCGGCGAGGATCGCCATGGAGCGGGCCTGCTCGAGATGCAGGTGCATGTCGACCATACGGTGCTGCAGCACCTGGAAACTCGAGAGCGGCACACCGAATTGACGACGCTCCTTGAGGAAGGCGAGGGTCTGGTCGCAGCTTGCCTCCATCGCGCCCACCGCATGCGCACAGAGGGCAGCCCTGCCGAGTGCGAAGGTGGCATCGAGGTCGTTGGCGGCATCCTCGCTGAGACAGGCCGTATCGTCCAGTGCCACCCCCTCCAGGAGCAGGTCGCTGGCGGGCTGGCCGTCGATGGTGCGGTAATCGCGGCGGGTCATCCCCGGGGTGGTGGCGGGCACCAGGAAGAGACCCAGGCGCTCTGGCTGATACGGGCGGTGACCAGGACGGCCGCGGCAGAGGCGGCGCCGATGACCAGCTGCTTGCCACCTTCCAGGCGCCAGCCATTGCCCTGGGGGCTGGCGATTGTGGCGATACCATGGGGATCGTAGCGGGCGTCCCTTTCCTGCCACGCCAGCGCCAGCTGGTGCTCGCCCTCCATCAGGGGTGTGAGCCAGCGTGCGCGCTGACCAGGGTCGGGAAGTCGGGCCAGAAGGTCGCCGGGGAGCAGCAGCCCGGCAAGGTAGGGTTCCGGTACCAGGCCGCGTCCCAGCGCCTGCATGATGATCATCAGGTCGGTACCGTCGCCGCCCAGCCCGCCGACAGCCTCGGCGAAGGGCATGTGCAGCAGGCCCAGCTCGGCAAACGTCTGCCACAGTGTCGAGCGCTCGGCGAGTACCGGGTCCAGCTGATTGCCGTGTCGTTCCAGCGGCGTCTGGTCGGCGACCAGGCGCTCCAGGGTATCGGCGAGCATGCGCTGCTCGTCGCTGTAGGAAAAATCCATGGGGGCTCCTTGCATGCCGAGGGTCGGCGATTCACATGCCGAGAATTGTCTTGGCGACGATGCTCTTCTGTATCTCGTTGGCACCGCCGTAGATGGAGAGCTTGCGGCGGTTGAAGTACTGGGCGCTGGCGGCCGCCGCCTCGGAGAGCTCGGGGTCGTCGAGTTCGGCGTCACCGTGAAGAAAATCGGGGAAGAAGGGCAGTGCGGCCGGCCCCAGTGCACGGCGTGTCAGTTCGCTCAGTTCCTGGCGTAGCTCCGAGCCGCGCACCTTCAGCAGGGAGCTCTCCGCGCCGGGAACGCCGCCGTCACGGGCGGCGGCGATGACCCTCAGGTTGGTAACCTCCAGCGCCATCAGCTCCAGCTCCGCCTTGACCACGCGCTGGCGGAAGCTCGGCAGTTCCAGGAGCGGCCTGCCTCGATGCTGGATAGTCGTCGCCAGTGCCTTCAGGTGGCTCAGCGCCTGCTTGGCATGACCCAGGCCGGCGATGCCGGTGCGTTCATGGGTCAGGAGAAACTTGGCACAGGTCCAGCCCTCTCCCTCCTCGCCCACGCGGTTGGTCACCGGTACGCGCACCTCATCGAGAAAGACCTCGTTGACTTCATGGGCGCCATCGAGGGTCACGATCGGGCGCACACTGATACCGGGGCTTGCCATGTCGATCAGCAGGAAGCTGATGCCGGCCTGCTTCTTGGCTTCGGGGTCGGTGCGTACCAGGCAGAACATCCTGTTGGCGTGCTGGCCCAGGGTGGTCCAGGTCTTCTGTCCGCTGACCACGTAGTGGTCGCCATCCCGTACGGCTCGGGTGCGCAGGCCAGCCAGGTCGGAACCAGCGCCGGGCTCGGAGTAGCCTGGCACCACCAGTCGCGGTTGTCGAGGATTCGCGGCAGATAGTGCCGCTGCTGTTCCTCGCTGCCGAACTTCATCAGCACCGGGCCGACCATGCTGACGCCGAAGGGCACCACGGTCGGTGCGTGGGCGGCGGCGCACTCCTCGTCGAAGATGTGACGCTGGACGGGGCTCCACCCCGGGCCGCCATGGGCCTTTGGCCAGTTGGCACCGAGCCATCCGCGCTCGCTCAACAGGTTTTGCCAGCGGATATGGTCATCGGCGGTGAGGCGTCGCCCCAGTCGCACGCGCTCGCGGATGGCGCCGGGCAGGGAGGTATCGAGGAAAGCACGCACTTCCTGGCGGAATGCCTGTTCCTCGGCGGTGAAGGTCAGGTTCATGACGTGCTCTCCGAGGTGTCGGGAATGGTCAGGCTTGCCTGGTGGTGGGGGCCGCCCAGGTGGCGGGGGTAACCCAGAGCTCGATGGCCAGCAGGTCGATGTCGCTGTCGCGGTAGCTCCAGCCCTGCTCCGCCAGCATGAGGCTGGCCTCCTCCATGGCCGCATGGGGGTTGGCGTCGTTGTCGCCTGCCGCCTTCGACAGAGCCGCCAGCAGGCTGCCCCCGGTGCTGACGACCACCCCTTGGCGCAGGGCCTTGAGGAGGTTGGCCACCGCCTGCTGCCCGTGGGCGTCAGCGCCCAGGGAGACCAGCTCCGCCAGTGGCCCCCTGGAGGGCACCACCAGGGCCAGGTCGGCCTCATCGACCCCCTCGAGATGGGTGGCCTCGGTGGCCGTCAGCAGGTCGATACGCAGGCACTGCGGCGGACATGATGCTGAACTGGCACCGGGTGCCACCAGGCAGGCCTGGGTCGCCGAGTCCGGGGAAGCGGTGAGCGTGATGCCGGCGCGCTCGGCGTTACCCTCAAGCTGCCGGAAAAGGGGATGCTCGCCGAATAGTGCGACCTGGGTCAGGGGCGGGGGGCTATTTGCCCCGGGGACCTTGTGGGGGGCCCGGGCGGCAAAGAAGGCGTGGATAAGACCCGCCCGCTGGGGGGAATCCATGCAGGCCAGGAACAGTTCGCGTTCGCGGCGAAGGCCTTCCTCGAGGCTGCCCTCGGTGCTGGCGGCAATGGCCTCGACACAACGAAACGGCGAGAAGAGTTCGGGTGATTCTGCCTCGAGCCTGGCGTGGTAGTCGGCGATGGCCTCGAGATTGGCCTTGGCCGGTGGCAGCTCGCCGGTCACACGGGGCTCGAGCGTGCCCGCGAGCATCTCCCGGACCACTGACAGGCCGGCATCGAGAGGGCTGTCAGCGTCGCGGATGGTATCGATGATGCCAAGTGACAGGGCCTCATCGGCGCTGGCGAAACGCCCGCTGGTGATCAGGTCCAGTGCGGCGTCGACGCCGGCGAGCCTCGGCAATCGCTGGGTACCGCCCGCTCCCGGCAGTAGCCCGAGTTTGACCTCGGGCAGACCCACCCGGGTACCCGGCAGCGCGACCCTTAGCTGGCAACCCAGGGCGACCTCAAGCCCGCCACCGAGTGCCGTGCCGTGAAGTGCCACGACGATGGGCTTGGGGGTGGATTCCAGATGCCTGATGACGTCGGGCAGCAGGGGGGCCTGGGGGGGCTTGCCGAACTCCCGGATATCGGCGCCAGCGATGAAGGTGCGTCCCTTGGCGACAAGTAGCAGGGCGCGGGCCTGGCTGTCCTCGATGCCCCGGGTTACCGCCTCGACCAGCCCCTGTCTTACGGCCTGGCCCAGGGCATTGACGGTGGATTGTCGATGGTGATTACACCGATGTCGTCATGGCGCTGGTAGGTGACCGGTGTCGTCATAAGTCATCACTCGCAGTGTCAGCAGTCAGTTGAAAGGCGTAAGGCATGGGGTGCGCTCATGAGTCGATGGGTGGCGACATGGAGGCCGCACGGGGCCGGGCCTGGTGCTGGCTCCAGCGTGCGAGCAGCACCGCAGGGACCAGGGCGGCGAGGGCGAAGACAAACAGCTCGAGCTGGCTGAGCGGCACCATGCCGCCGCCGGGCAGGGCGAAGAGCAGGCCTGCCGCCAGCACCAGGCCGCGAACGACTGTTTCGTGGATGGCACCGACGCCGAGCCTGCCCACACCCATCAGGTAGCCTTGCATGGCGGAGGCGAACAGTACGATGCCCACCAGCGCCTGGACGAACACCAGGCCAATCTGCAGTGGCTCCCCCTGCATGATCAGTGCCGGGTTGAGCACGAACAGGAAGGGAATGAAGTAGATCACGCTGCCCAGGCGCATGGCCTGCAGGCCGGTGGCCATGGGGCGCGCCCCCGCCACCGTGGCAGCGGCGAAGGCGCCCAGCGCCACCGGTGGGGTGATGAAGCTGAGCATGCCCCAGTAGAGGATGAACATGTGCACGGCCATGGGGTCGAGCCCGCCGCCCTGGATCAGTGCCGGCGCCAGGGCCACCGCAAGGAAAATATAGGCGGCGGTGACGGTCATGCCGATGCCGAGCACGAAGCTGGTCAATGCACCCATGAGCAGCAGCAGCGGCACGCTGCCTCCCGCAATGTGGATGAAGTCGTTGGCGATGGTGCCGGAGAGCCCCGTCATGGAAAGCGCACCGACCAGCATGCCGACGCCGGCCAGGATGGCGATGAGTTCGGCGAACAGCTTGGCGGCTGAGGAGAGTGCTTCGCCAATGTCTTTGAAGCCCCAGCGGTTGTGACGGGAGAACTGGTTGAGTACCAACAGCAGGGCGGTGGCGTAGAAGGGCGCCACGGCTTCCCGCTGCATCACCAGCAGCATCCATACCAGCAGGGCGAAGACGAAGATGAAGTACCAGCCCTCCTTGAGGGTCTGCCACAGCGAGGGCAGCTCCGCGGCGGGCAGGCCCTTGATATCGTGGCGGGCGGCATAGGCATCGATCTGGATGAACAAGCCGAGGAAGTAGAGGATCGAGGGGATCACGGCGGCCAGGGCCACGGCGGAGTACGGCACGTCCAGGAACATCGCCATGACGAAGGCTGTGGCCCCCATCACCGGGGGCATCAGCACGCCACCGGTGGAGGCGCAGGCCTCCACGCCGCCGGAAAAGGAGCGGCCCATGCCGATGCGGCGCATGGCGGGAATCGACAGTACGCCGGTGGTCAGCACGTTGCTGATCACGCTGCCGCTCATCGAGCCCATCAGCCACTGGAGAAGATCGACACCTTGGCGGGCCCGCCGCGAACATGGCCGAGCAGGGCGAAGGCCAGGTTGATGAAGAATTTGCCGCCTCCGCTTTTCTGCAATACCACACCGAAGACCAAAAAGCCGATGACCAGGCCGGCGAAGGCCTGCAGCGGCACCCCCATGATGCTCTCGGTACTCATGGTGTGGTACATGGCCGTCTCCTCCAGGGTGGAGGGGAAGGCCTGGATGGGCCCGGGCATGACGTCTGCAACCAGCGGGTAGAGCGAAAACAGCGAAACGATGACGGCAATGGGCCAACCACCGGCACGGCGGGCTGCCTCCACGATAAGCAGCCACCAGGCATAGCTGGCGATGATGGCGGTATCGGGCGCGGCGAAGGCCCAGCCGCGCTCGAGGATCGACTCGGCATGGTAGACGAAGTAGCCACCGACGATCAGCGTGGCGAGGCTCAGCGCGTAGTCATACCAGGGTATCGAACGGTGCTGCAGTGACGCTTGATCGGCCACAGTAGATAGACCAGGGGCAGCAGCAGCGCTACCACGGCGTAGTAGAACTGGGTCTCAAGACCCGTGATGAAGCGCAGCCAGCCCATGTTGAACAGGTAGTCCAGCGTCATCATCATCAGCACGACCGTCACCGCGCCGGGTATCCAGCGCAGTGCGACGGGAAGCGGACGAATGTGTGTCACCTTTTCCTTGAACTGGCGCGTCGACACGTTTTGGGCGGTGGGGGTCGTCATGGCGGCGTCCGTGAATCGAAAAGGGGGCGGCGAGGCCGCCCCGGGGGTCAGGCTGAGGGGCTCGACTTACTTGAAGACCGGATCGAGCCCTGCATCGTTGAGTGCCTGAGCACGGGCCTGCATCCAGGCATCACGGAACTCGTCCTCATCGTCGGGGGCAGCGGCAAGGAAACCGTCCCAAGTGGCCATGAGCAGCTCCTGGCGCTCCACCAGTGCGTCCTGGTGTGCCTGCATCTCATCCGTCCAGACGCCAATCTCGTCGTAGTACGCTACGACCGCATCGTGGAATGGCACGACCCACTGCAGATCCTGGAACTCGAAGGCATAGCCTACCGCTCCCGGTGCTGCATCCTTGTAATCATCGTAGTTGTCCTGGAGGGCCTTGATCAGGCCATGGGCCACCTTGTCGTCCAGGTCACGGTTGGCGACCACGATGGGGTAGGGATAGCTGGCACTGGGCACGGGGTTGTCGGCACTGACGTTGCCTGCGCCGGCAGTGACCTCATGGGGGCGGAAGTAGGGCGCCACGGCCATCATGCGCTCCCAGCCCTCGGCATAGTCCGGGTCCAGCACCGGCCAGCTGATGCCGCGGGGGCTGCTGGCCAATTGCTGTGCGGGAGGCGTGACGGTGGTGGTGAAGGAAGCATCCACATTGCCGGCAATGATGCCGTCGAAGGAGCGCGAATAGCCGGGGTAATCGACCCGTTCCACGTCATCCCAGGTGAGGCCACCGAAGGCCAGATAGGCTTCCGTGCCCTTGTTCAGGCGTCGTCACCGCGGATGTAAGCGATCCGCTTGCCTTTCAGGTCGGCCGGGGTTTTCACGTCGAGATCTCCCGCCACCGCCAGCGACAGGCCGAAGGAAGCCGTGGAGGTGGTGATCACCCGTATCGGCTGTGGGCCCCAGTCGCGGTCGGCGAACATCATGACGCCTTCTGCGCCGTAGTAGCTGGCAATGCCACAGGCACAGAGGTCGACGCGACCCTGCTTGAGCGGGGTCATGCGGGAGACATCGTTGTCACCCGGCAGGATGCGAACCGAGGTGCCGTATTGGTTCTGCAGCATGTTGCCGATGGCGACGGCCTGGGCGTAACCGCTGGAATTGGTGCCGTAGGCGGTCCATGCCATGGTCCCCGGCAGATCCACCTCGGTGGCTTGGGTAACGCCGGCAGTCAGCAGCGAGAGCGGCAAGGCGGCGGTGATGAGTGAGCGGGAGAGCTGGCGCATATGGCGACTCCATTGGTGAAAAATGCGATTGTTGTTTTGCTATGCGGTATTTGATTCCGAAACCGAGCTCGATACTAGATAAGGCAGTGACGCGGTGTCAACGCATGCTTGTACTTGCCGTGGGGCGTCGACTTCCGCTTGGCGGAACGCAGGCGTCAACCGGTTGATAAATCACCGGAAGGGGAAAGGAACCTGATGCAGAATGGGTCGCGGAAAATGGCAAGATGCGACCAAGGTATAGTCGTCTCACATGTCAGGAGGTGTCCGAGGCCGCGCTGTCACTTCATGGAGTCGGAGGGGCGGGACAGCTCGCGCCAAGCTGCGTAAGTGCTGAGGAATACCCGGCCGGTCATGTCGTCGAGAAAGTCGCTGCGCTTCAACTGGTCCATGACCGGCCCCTTCACTTCGGCCAGGTGCAGCGTCACCCTCGAGTCGGATAGGCGCCCGTTGATGGCGTCGAGGCTCTCCAGGGCGGAGGCGTCGATCAGGTTGACCGCCGAGCAGATAAGCACGACATGCTCGAGCTCGGGATGGGTGGCGACCAGGTCGTAGACGGTGTCCTCCAGGTAGCGGGCATTGGCGAAGTAAAGGCTTTCATCGATGCGCAACAGGGCCAGGTGGCTGACGGTCTCGGTGTCGTGACGCTCGACGTTGCGGAAGTGCTCGGTCTCCGGTATGCGGCCCACCAATGCACTGTGGGGGCGGCTGGTGCGATAGAGGAACAGCCCGATGGAGAGTGCGACACCACTGATGATTCCGGCCTCCACCCCTTCCACCAGGGTCAACAGGATGGTCAGCGCCATGGCGGAGAAGTCGCTGCGGGAGTAACGCCAGGTCTGGCGGATCATGGGGATGTCCACCAGGGTAAGGATGGCCACGGTGATGGTGGCGGCCAGTGTGGCGATGGGCAGATGGTAGAGGGCCGGGGTGAAGTACAGCGTGACTGCGCCGATACCGATGGCGGCAAAAAAGCCGGCAAGCGGTGTGCGGGCTCCTGCATCATAGTTGATCACCGTGCGCGAGAGCCCCCCGGTGACGGGCATGCCGGCAGAGAAAGCCGCTGCCACGTTGGCCCCGCCGAGCCCGATCAGTTCCTGATTGGGAGAGATGCGTTCACGCCGCCTGGCGGCGAGCATCTGCCCCATTGAGATGGACTCCACAAAGCCCACCACGCTGATGAGAAAGGCAGGGATCAACAGGGCTCGCCATAGTGACCCATCGAAGCCGGGAATCGTCAGTGGGGGCAGCCCACGGGGGATGTCGCCGATGACGGCCACACCCTGAGCGGCGAGGTCGAAACGCCAGGTGACCCATGTGGTCACCACCACGGCGAGAACGGGGCCTCCCCGGGTGATCAGGTCGGCCAGGTTGCCGGGCAGGCCGAGTCCACGCAGCGCGCGCTTGCCGCGAAGGCGAAGCAGGATCAGGAATAGAAGGCATCCGCTGCCCATGGCCAGGGTCGGCAGGTGGGCTTGCGGCAGTCCGACGGCAAGCTCCGATATCCTTGGCAACAGCGCCGTGGAGGTGGCCTCGATACCCAGCAGGTGGCCGGCCTGGCTGGCCGCGATGAGGATGCCGGAAGCGGACAGGAAGCCGGCTATCACCGGGTGGCTAAGGAAGTTGGTCAGGAAGCCCATGCGCAGGGCACCCATGATCAACAGGATTAGCCCGGAGAGCAGCGACAGCACCAGGGCGGCCTGGAGATAAGCCGCGCTGCCTGGTGCGGCGACATCGCTCAGGGCTGCCCCGGTCATCAGCGCGATGATCGCGACGGGGCCCACGGCAAGCGTACGGCTGGTGCCCAGCAGCGTATAGGCCAACAGCGGGAGCAGGCTGGCGTAGAGACCCACCACCGGCGGCAGGCCGGCAAGGATGGCGTAAGCCAGGGACTGCGGTATCACCATCATGGTGACGATCGCACCGGCCAGCAGGTCGGCGCCGCACAGCCGGCGGTTGTAGTGGGGCAGCCATGTCAGTATTGGCAGATAGCGTTTGAGCATCCGTTCTCTTCGAGGTTGGATATCGGGGCCGGCAGCAGGGCGTAGGGCACCAGACTAAACGATATTGGTGGTAGGGTTGAGAGTTGGTTAGCATCAGGTGAAATACTCAACCGTTTCTTCCATCCATCAGGATCTGCCATGAAGCCCGAAACCATTGCCCTGCACCACGGCTACTCTCCCGACGACCAGCACGCCGTGGCCGTTCCTATCCACCAGACGACCTCGTTTTCCTTCGACAGCGCGCAGCATGCCGCCGACCTGTTCGACCTCAAGGTGGAGGGGAACATCTATTCGCGCATCATGAACCCCACCTGTGCGGTGCTGGAGCAGCGCGTAGCCGCACTGGAGGGCGGTATCGCCGGCCTGGCGGTGGCCTCCGGCATGGCGGCGATCACCTATGCCATCCAGACCATCGCCGAGGCCGGTGACAATATCGTCTCCATCAGCGAGCTGTATGGCGGCACCTATAACCTGTTTGCGCACACCTTGCCGCGACAGGGCATCGAAGTGCGCTTCGCCGACAAGGATGACATCGCCGGCATCGAATCGTTGATCGATGCGCGCACCAAGGCCGTATTCTGCGAAAGCGTCGGCAACCCCTCTGGCAGCGTGGTCGACATGGTGAAGCTGGCGGAGGCCGCCCACCGCCATGGTGTGCCCGTGATCGTCGACAACACCGTGCCCACGCCCTTCCTGTGGCGGCCGATCGAGCACGGGGCGGATATCGTCATTCATTCGGCCACCAAGTACATCGGTGGTCATGGCACCACGGTGGGTGGCGTCATCGTCGACTCCGGCAAGTTTCCCTGGGCCGACCATGCGCAGCGTTTTCCGCTGCTCAACGAGCCCGATGTCTCCTACCATGGGGTGAGCTATACCCGTGACGTGGGCGAAGCCGCCTTCATCGCTCGCGCCCGGGTGGTGCCGCTGCGCAACATGGGCGCCGCCCTTTCGGCGCAGGCCGCCTGGAATCTGCTGCAGGGCCTGGAGACGCTCTCGCTGCGAATCGAGCGTATCTGTGACAACGCACGCAAGGTAGCCGAGTACCTGGAGGGGCATCCGGCGGTCAACTGGGTCCAGTATGCCGGCCTTCCCGGCCACAAGGATCACGAGCTGGCCCAGCGCTACATGAACGGACAGGCCTCGGGCATCCTCAGCTTCGGTATCCAGGGCGGTCGCGAGGCGGGAGCGCGCTTCTACGACGCACTTGGAATGATCCTGCGCCTGGTCAACATCGGCGATGCCAAGACCTGCTCGTCGATCCCCGCCTCGACCACCCACCGACAGCTCAATGACGAGGAATTGAAGGCGGCCGGAGTGACCGCGGACATGGTGCGGTTGTCGATCGGTATCGAGCATGTCGATGACATCATTGCCGACCTGGAGCAGGCGCTCTCTGCCAGCCAGGCATGAGGATGCGGGCCGCTCCTTCCTGGGGTGGCCCTGCTCCCGGGGGCACATGATTAGATGAGCCCGTCTTATCGGCTGACTTTTCACCGTCTTTAGTTCTGCTTTGGTCTCTCAGGCCAAAGTGGGGATGCTAATGACATATGCAAGACGCTACTCTCTGGATACTTCCAATAACAAAGAGATAAGGCGTCATGCGGATACTGATGTTTCTGTTAGCCGCGGTCTCTCTTGCCGCGGGCGTTTTCCTGTTGAGTGACCCCGGCGCTGGGGGGTCAGCCTACCTGGGCCTGGTCCTGGGTGTCGTGGCAGGCGGCCTGCTGGCCCTGACAGGCATGGCGAGCGTCTATCGTGCCAATGCCGCCACCCTGGAGGCGCAGGGCATCAAGGCCCTGCTGCCGGCGACCCGCGATTACCTGTCGTTGCGGCGCATGGCCCATGGGCTGATACGACAGGCCAGCAATACCGCCATTGCCTCTGCCGAAGTGTCGCATCATGCCGACCGCATGGATCAGCGCCTGGAACGCCAGGGGCACACGGTGCGAGAGGCTTCCGCCAGCATGGCCTCGATCACCTCCGCCATCGAACAGGTGGCAGCGAGCGCGGCCAACGTGGCGAGCCTCGCCAGCCGCTCCCGGGATGCCAGTCACGTCAGCCGCGAAGCGCTGGGCCAGGTCATCGAAGAGATGCAGGCATTGGCCGAGCGTTCGGAAGAGGCGCTTGAGTTGCTCAACATGTTGAGCCAGAAAGCCGATAGCGTTCGCCATGTCACCTCGTTGATCGAGGAGATCGCCGAACAGACCAACCTGCTGTCATTGAACGCCTCGATCGAGGCGGCCCGTGCCGGCGAGCACGGCCGCGGTTTTGCCGTGGTGGCCGGTGAGGTGCGTCAGCTGGCGGGGCGAACGGCGGATGCCACACGCAACGTAGAGGCCCTGGTGGGTGATATCGGCGACAGCAGCCATCGCGTGGTCGACACCATCGGTCATCTGATGCAGCGCGTCGGCGATCGTGCCAAGGAGATGAGCAAGGTGGGTGAACAGCTCACCGAGATGACCGGCAACTTCGATCAGGTCGAAAGCGAGATCCGTTCGATCGCCGAGGCCATGGACGATACCAACCAGCACTCTCAACGGGTGGCGGGAACGCTGACGACGCTGGAGAGTGAAACCGAGCAAGGTAACCGGGATATGCATGGGCTGGCGACCCAGGCCCGTTCGCTCATGGAGGGGGCGGAAGCCGTCGATGGAGCGCTGGCTCAACAGCGACTGGAAGGGCGTCACCAGCAGGTGTTCGGCGCGGCGCGCAAAGCCGCTGCCGCTCTCGGTTCACTGCTTGAATCGGCCATCAAGCGCGGTGAGCTCGATGAGCAGACACTCTTTCATGCCACCTACACGCCGATACCCGGCACCAACCCCCCGCAGCACTTGACCGGATTCGTCAGCTACACGGACGAACACTTCCCGGCCATCCAGGAGCCGCTGCTGGAGCAGCTAGGGGTGGCCTATGCCATTGGTATCGACCGCCGCGGCTACATACCGACCCACAACCAGAGCGTCAGCCAGCCACCCAGCGGCGACTACGATCACGACCTCAAGTTCTGCCGTAACCGTCGTATCTACGAGGATCCCACCGGGCAGCGCTGTGGTTCCCATGAGGAGACGCTGCTGCTGCAGACCTACAAGCGCGACACCGGCGAGATCATGCACGACCTCTCGGTGCCGATCTACGTGGGTGGCAAGCACTGGGGCGGTTTCCGTATCGGCTACAAGCCCGAGGCGGCTTGACCGGGCGAGGACATCACTCCTTCAGTCCGACTGATGCCCTGCCGGGGCCAGTGGCGTGCGCTCCGGGAGTGCCAGGCCGACCAGGAGTAGAGCGCAAGGCTGGCCCAGATCAGCACGAAGGTGGCCAGCTGGATCACTGATAGCGGCTCACGGAATACCAGCAGGGCGATGAAAAACTGGATGGTGGGGTTGAGGTACATCAGAAAACCCAGCGTTGCCAAGCGTAGCCGACGGGCGGCACCGGCAAAGGCCAGCAGGGGCAGAGCGGTGATCACTCCACTGGCTATCAGCAGCAGCGTGGTCCGAGACGTGTCGAGAAAATGGGAGAGATCGGCCATCGACAGCCAGGAAAGCGCCATCAGCCCCAGGGGAAGCAGCAGCAGGGTTTCCACAAAGAGGCCCGAGAGGCCATCCAGGGGAACCTGCTTGCGCAACAGGCCGTAGGTGCCGAAGGAGAGTGCCAGGCTCAGGCTGATCCACGGCAACTCCCCCAGCAGTACCAGCTGTATGACGATCGCCGTTGCCGCCAGCAGAACGGCCAGGCTCTGCACGCCGGCCATCCGTTCGCGCAGCACCAGCATGCCGAGTGCCACATTGACCAGCGGCGTCAGGAAATAGCCAGGCTGGCCTGGAAGACCTGCCGTGTCTCCACCGCATAAATGTAGAGCCCCCAGTTGATGGCGATCAGCACGGCGCAGCCGAGCACGCGTCCGAGCCGCCTTGGCTCGGCCAGTGCCTGGCGTATCGGGCGCCAGCGATTCATCACCGTGACCAGACCCACCAGGAAGAGGCAGGACCAGATAATGCGGTGGATCAGAACCTCGAAGGCGGGCACACCCTGGAACAGGGCAAAGAACAGTGGAAAGCAGCCCCACATGACATAGGCGGTCAGGCCAAAGGCAACACCCTTGGCGGCTTCCGGATCGGTAAAGGGCTTGATGGACATTCCATGTGCTCTTGGAGAAAGCAGTAACTTAGCAGGCTATCCGTCACGTTTCCATGGTGGCAGTAAGCCCCGGCTGACGGCGCAGCCCGGCTGAGTTAGGCTGTGGGGGTGGCGATTCACCCAAGGGAAGCCGATATGAGCGATTTGCGTACGACACTGGTGCAGTGTGACCTGCGCTGGGAAGATCCGGATGCCAACTGCCGCATGCTGGAAGAGAAACTCGGCGGACTCGATGGTTCGCAAACCGACCTGATCGTATTGCCGGAGATGTTCTCGACCGGCTTCACCATGAATTCCCGTGAAATGGCTGAGCCCATGGAGGAGAGCCGCGCGGTGGCCTGGATCCAGCGGCAGGCCATCGATCGTGGCTGCGTGGTGACCGGGAGCGTGGCCGTGGTCGAGGGCGATCACTATTACAATCGTCTGATCTGGGCGCGCCCGGATGGCAGTCGCGTCCACTACGACAAGCGCCACCTGTTTCGCATGGCCGGTGAGCACGAGCGCTACTCCATGGGCCACGAGCGCGTGATCGTCACCCTCAAGGGCTTTCGCATCCTGCTGAGTGTCTGCTATGACCTGCGCTTCCCGGTTTGGCTGCGCCAGCAGCCCGCCGCGAATGAACATTTCGAATACGATGCGCTGCTCTGCGTGGCCAACTGGCCGGCCCCGCGACGTCATCCCTGGCGCATCCTGCTTCAGGCACGGGCGATCGAGAACCTGTGCCCGGTGATCGGCGTCAACCGGGTTGGCGAAGACGCCAATGGCATGGCCTATGCCGGCGATTCGATGCTGGTGGACTTCAAGGGTGAGGCAGTGATCGATGAGCCCCGGGACCAGCCATTCATCAAGACGGGTGTGCTGTCCCGGTCAGAGCTCGATGCTTTTCGCGAGAAGTTTCCGGCCTGGCGGGATGCCGATCATTTCAATGTCGCCGATGGGGTCGGTTTCTGATGCGGCTGGACCGATTTCTTTCCGAAACCACTGACTTGACCCGCAGCCTGGCGAAGAAGGCGCTTCATCGGGGCGAGGTCACCGTCAACGGCGAAGTGATCAAGCAACCGGCGCTGCAGGTCGGTGAGCAGGACCGGGTGTGCTGGGAGGATGAGCCCCTGGTGCTGGTCGGGCTTCGCTATGTCATGTTGAACAAGCCGGCTGGCGTGGAGTGCAGCGCCCGGCGCGGGCTCTATCCCCGGGCAATCGATCTGATCGACCTGCCCAGGGTCGATCGACTGCAGACGGTAGGGCGGCTCGATGTCGATACTACCGGCATGGTCCTGCTGACCGACGATGGGCAGTGGTCCCATCGTGTGACTTCGCCACGCAAGCGCTGTGGAAAGGTCTACCGGGTCACCCTGGCCGACCCCCTCGAGGGTGAGGCCCTGGACAGCGCCGTTGCCTGTTTCGCAGAAGGGCTCCTGCTCGACGGCGAAGAGAAGCCGACGCGGCCCGCCGAGTTGTCCGTGCTGGGGCCGTTCGACGCCGAGCTGACCCTCTATGAGGGCAAGTACCATCAGGTCAAGCGGATGTTCGGTGCCATTGGCAACCGTGTGGCATCGCTCCACCGGGAATCCATCGGACCACTGAGCCTTGGCGGGCTGGCGCCTGGAGAGTGGCGCGAGCTGTCCGACGCGGAGGTGGCCGCCTTCGCCTGATTGACAGGGAGTTACCGCAGGGTGCGAGCGTAAATCAACCTTTATACCGTTATCTCATTGTTGCAATATGTGGGGCCTCCCATGCCGGCGGACGGTCTTCAGCGATAGTGCTCATCAGCTGTCGATGCGCAGGCCTGCCGCCTTGACCAGCGCGCGCGTGTAATCGCTGGTCGGGTTCTCGAGCACATCCCTGCAGTTGCCTTCCTCGATCAGCTCACCATCCTTGAGCACCATCACCCGGTGGGCCATGGCACGCACGACGGCAAGGTCATGGCTGATGAAGAGGTAGCTGAGGCCTCGACGTGCCTGCAGATCGCGAAGTAGTTCGACGAGCTGTTTCTGTACGGTGCGATCAAGCGCCGAAGTCGGTTCGTCGAGTATCATGAGCTCGGGTTCGAGAATCAGGGCCCGGGCCACGGCGATGCGCTGGCGCTGGCCTCCCGAAAACTCATGGGGATAGCGTGCAGCACAGTCGGCCGGCAGGCCGACTTCCTGCAGGGTCGCTTGGACCCGCTGCAAGACCTCGCTCTCCGCAAGCTTGGGGTAGTGAAAGCGCAGCCCTTCACTGACGATTTCCGAGACCGGAAGGCGTGGCGATAGCGAACCGTAGGGATCCTGGAAGACGACCTGGAAACGGCGTCGACGCTTGCGCAGGGCGTTGCCGCTCAGGCGGTCGAGACGCTCGCCGCCGAAGTCGATCTCACCGCGACAGGGCGTGAGTCTCAGCAGTGCCATGGCGAGGGTCGTCTTGCCGGAACCTGACTCGCCGACGATTCCCAGAGTCTCGCCAGGGGCGATCCGCAGGTTTATCGGCTTGACTGCCTCGAAGGCTGGCGGACGCTTGGCGAAGAGCCGTTTTGGCCGCTGGAAACTGACCGCCACGTCGCGTGCTTCTATGAGTGGCGCACCGTCCGGTACCGGTGCGGGATGCCCGGCTGGTTCGGCCTCCAGTAGCGTGCGGGTATAGGCGCTACGGGGTGATTGGAAGACCTCGGAAACCAGGCCGGTCTCCTGCTCGCGACCATCGTAGAGTACGCAAACCCTGTCGGCATGGCGGCGAACCAGGTTGAGGTCGTGGGTAATGAACAGCATGCCCATGCCATGACGATCACGCAGCTCCGCGAGCAGGGCGAGAATGTCCTGTTGAACGGTGACATCGAGGGCTGTGGTGGGCTCATCGGCAATCAACAGCTCGGGGTCGTTGGCGATGGCCATGGCGATCATCACCCGCTGCCGCTGGCCACCGGAGAGCTGGTGCGGCCAGGCATCGAGCAGCTCATCGGGGCGTGGCAGTTTTACCTGCTCCAGCAGCGTGCGCGTGCGCTCTCGTGCTGCCCGGCCGGATAGCCCCTGGTGAAGTCGCAGCGTCTCCCCGATCTGTTTGGCGACGGTGTGCAGCGGATTGAGCGACGTCATCGGTTCCTGGAAGATGAACCCCACACGTCCACCACGAAGCCCCTGCCAGTCACGTTTCCTGAGGCGGGTCAGATCGGTCCCGCCCAGCCAGCGTCCGCCCTCCACGCGAGCATTGTCGGGCAGCAGGTTCATGGCGCCCAGTGCCGATACCGACTTGCCGGATCCGGATTCGCCGACCAGGGCGAGGGTCTCTCCGCGACGCACCTCGAGTGACAGCTCCTTCAGCACCGGAACACCGTCGAACGCGATGGACAGCTTGTCGAAACGCAGCAAGTCTCGTGAATGCGATTCAGGCATTGGGCTGAGTCCTGGTCAGGGGTGTGGTGCTCGGGGCGTGCTGGATATGTCGCGGATCGAAGGCATCGCGCAGCCCCTCGCCGATGAACACCAGCAGCGACAGCATCAGTGACAGGCTCACGAAGGCGGTGATGCCGAGCCATGGGGCGTGCAGGTTATTCTTGCCCTGGGCGACCAGTTCGCCCAGGGACGGTGCGCCAGGTGGCAGGCCGAAGCCGAGGAAATCCAGGGCGGTCAGCGTGGTGATGGCCCCGGTAAACAGGAAGGGAATGAAGGTCAGCGTGGCAACCATGGCATTGGGCAGGACGTGACGCCACATGATCAGGCGTGAGGGCAGGCCCATGGCCTTGGCGGCGCGGACATATTCCAGGTTGCGTGCACGCAGAAATTCGGCGCGGACCACGTCCACCAGGCCGAGCCAGGAGAAGAGCAGCATGATGCCCAGCAGCCACCAGAAGCCGGGTTGCACCAGGCTGGCCAGGATGATCAATAGGAACAGCACCGGCAGTCCCGACCAGATTTCTGTCAGGCGCTGACCGACCAGGTCGGTCTTGCCGCCAAAGTAGCCCTGTATACCACCAATGAGGACACCCATGACCAGCGAGCCGGCAGTCAGCACCAGGGCGAAGAACACCGACAAGCGGAAGCCGTAGATGACCCTGGCGAGGACATCACGCCCCTGATCATCGGTACCCAGCCAGTGGCGCCCGTCAGGCGGAGATGGCGAGGGGCGCATCATCTGCATGTCCAGGGTCTGGTATGAGAAGGGGATCGGCGGCCAGAGCGCCCAGCCATGGGCCGCGATCTGTTCCTGTATGAACGGGTCGTGGTAGTCGGTACGCGTGGGCAGAAACCCGCCGAACTCGGTCTCGGGATAATTCACCAGCAGCGGTGCGTACCACTGTCCATCGAACTGCATCACGATGGGCTTGTCATTGGCGATTATCTCGGCAAAGAGGCTTAGCCCAAACAGCACCAGGAAGATCCACAGCGACACCCGCGCCCGCCGGTTCTGGCGAAAGACGCTGATGCGACGCCGGGCGATGGGGGAGAGCTTGGAGGTGAACGCAAGGGTCATGGGCTCAGGACTCCCGGGTCTCGAAATCGATACGTGGATCCACCCAGACATAGGTGAGGTCGGAAATCAGCTTCAGGATCAGCCGATCAGGGTATAGAGGAAGAGCGTGCCGAAGATCACGGGATAGTCGCGCTGCATCACCGCCTCGAACCCCAGGAGCCCCAGCCCCTCCAGCGAAAAGATCACCTCGATCAAGAGCGAGCCGGTGAAGAAGATCGTGATCAATGCGCCGGGCATTCCGGCGATGATGATCAGCATGGCGTTGCGGAACACGTGGCCATAGAGCGTGCGATGGTCACTGGCGCCCTTGGCCCGGGCGGTAAGTACATACTGCTTGTGTATCTCGTCCAG
The DNA here is from genome assembly GCF_000568385.1 of Halomonas sp. BC04. NCBI lineage: Bacteria > Pseudomonadati > Pseudomonadota > Gammaproteobacteria > Oceanospirillales > Halomonadaceae > Halomonas > Halomonas sp. BC04. The sequence goes on along the minus strand of NZ_AZQX01000323.1, from coordinate 48,695 downwards.
GAAACTGTTCTTGGTCAACATGGTCAGGGTGGCAAAGCTACCGATGGTCATGGCCACCACCGGTAGGGTGATGTGCCAGAAATAGTCCTTGATCTTGCCCCAGGTGGAGAGTTCGTGGAAATCGGGTGAGGTGAGGCCGCGCAGAGGGAATAGATCCCAGTAGCTGCCCCCCGCAAAAAGCACGATGAGCAGGATGGCGAACAGGAAGCCGGGGATGGCATAGCCCACGATCACCAGCCCGGAGGTCCAGACGTCGAATCGGGAGCCATGGTGCAGTGCCTTGCGTATCCCCAGTGGAATCGATATCAGGTAAACCAGCAATGTGGTCCAGAGCCCAAGGGATATCGATACCGGTAATCGTTCGATCATCAATTCCACGACCGGCCGGTCACGGAAGAAACTGTTACCGAAATCGAAGGTGGCGTAGTCGCGCATCATCCCCAGAAAACGGATGTGCGCAGGTTTATCGAAACCGAATTGCTGCTCGAGCTGTTCGATGAAGCGTGGGTCCACGCCACGAGCGCCGCGTGATTCATCCCGTACCACAACGTCACCACCGCCGGCATCCAGGCGTGTGCTGGACATGGCATCCATGCCCTCGAAGCGGGCCATCATCTGGTCGATTGGGCCCCCCGGGGCGGCCTGCACGATGATGAAGTTGAGCAGCATGATTCCTATCAGAGTGGGAATCATCAGCAGCAGTCGGCGCAGGATGTAGCGGCTCACGATAGGATTATCCTTGTGAAAGCAGCATTGACAGTGAGTGCCCGCACGGCCTAGCGACGGCGAAGACGACGGTTGATTTCGTCTTCCCGCTCGCTATCGACCCACCAGGCCGAAAGGTCGAAACCGTAGCTGGGGAATGGCTCGGGATAGCCGAACTTGTCCCAGACGGCAATTCGCGTCTCGCCCGAATGGTAATGGGGGATGGTGATGAAGTTCCACAATAGCACCCGGTCCAGGGCACGGGCGGCCGTGTTGAGTTCGCTGCGGCTGTTGGCCCGTATCAGGCGCTCAACCAGTTCATCGACCACCGGGTCCTGCAGTCCCATCAGGTTACGGCTTTGAGGACTTTCAGCGAAGTCGCTGGTCCAGAATTCGCGCTGTTCGTTGCCGGGATTGTTTGACTGGGGAAACTGCCCGGTGATGATCTCGAAGTCGAAGCTTCTCAGCCGGTTGAGGTACTGGTTGATATCGACGATGCGCAGGCTGCCCTGGATACCTAGGCGCGACATGTTGCGCAGCATGGGCTGCACGACCCGTTCCAGGCCGCTGTCGAACAGCATGACCTCGACGGATAGCGGGCGGCCGCTTTCGCCGTCGACCAGGACCCCATCCCGTACCTCGTAGCCCGCCTCCAGCAGAAGCTCATAGGCCAACCTCAGGCGTTCACGCAGCTCGGTCGGGTGGTCAATGGGCAGCTCACTATCGAAGATGCGTTCGGGCAGGTCGTCACGATGAGGCTCCAGCAGGGCGAGTTCCGACTCGCTCGGCAGCCCCTCGGCGGCCATCTCCGAGTTCTGGAAGTAGCTCTCTGTGCGGCTGTAGGAGTCGTAGAAGAGGTTGGCGTTAAGCCAGGGGAAATCGAAGGTGAGATTGAGAGCCTCGCGTACGCGAACGTCCTGAAACTTATCCTGCCGCAGGTTGAAGACGAAGGCCTGCATGCGTGACGGCTGGCCGTCCGGTACGGTGATTCGCTTGACCAGGCCGTCGTTGTAGGCAGGGAAGTCGTAACCGATGGCCCAGGTGGCGGCACGGGCGTCGGTACGATAGTCCATGACCCCGGCCTTGAAGGCTTCCCAGGCGATATCGCGGTCTCGATAGTAATCGTAAATCAGGCGATCGATATTGTGCCGGCCGCGATTGACAGACAGCTCGGCGCCCCAGTAGTCCGCCACTCGCTCATAGACGATGCGTCGGCCGGGCTCGACCTCGGCGAGACGATAGGGGCCGGATCCGGGGTGGCGTGCCAGGGTCGGCGCACTGAAGTCGTGCTCTTCCCAGTAATGCTTCGGCAGGATCGGCAGCTGGCCGACGATCAAGGGGAGCTCGCGGGAGTGGTTGGTGGTGAACTCGAAGCGCACGGTATGGCGGTCCAGAGCTTCAACACTCTCTACGTCGGCGTAGTAGCCGCGGTAGAAGGGATTGCCTTCCTCTACCAGCAGGTTGAAGCTGAATACCACGTCTTCGGCGGTCACGGGTTCACCGTCATGGAATCGTGCCTCGGCACGAAGGTCGAATTCGATCCAGAACCGGTCAGGGTCGAGTCGCATGCCGCGTGCCAGCAGGCCATAGACGCTGAATGGCTCATCGACGTTTTCCACCAGCAGGGTGTCGTAGATTTCGCCGATGCCGATGGCCGGCGTACCGCGGATGATGAAGGGATTGGTCGAGTCGAAACTGCTGCCGACGGCGGCACGGGTCAGGCTGCCCCCCTTGGGGGCATCCGGATTGACGTAGGGGAAGTGGGTGAAGTCTTCATCCAGTGCCGGCTCGTCGTAGAGAGCAAGCCCATGAACCGTGGGAATGGCTTCGTGTTCGTCAGCCAGTGTCGACGAAATCCAACTCGTGGCCAGTACCGTTAAGAAGAGGCAACGCATGACGAACCGCATCGATGACATCCTTGCTGAAACATGCCATGGCAGGCAGGGGGTGCCGCCTTAAAGTGTCAGTCCTTCCGTTGCTTGTAAACCTGTCCCGGTGAATTTCACGACACCAGGTGTCAACGAGCGGCCAGGCTGCGCCGTGGAATGGTCAGGCGTTGACCTTCATGGATCAAGTCCCCGTTGAGCCCGTTTTGCTGGCGGATCTCTTCCACGCTGCTGCCGTGCAGTGCAGCGATGGACGACAGGCTGTCGCCGCGTGTGACGATATGCTGCTCCGCCCCGGTGCTCGGCGATGCTGGAGTCGTCAGGTGGGCCAGCACAGCTTCCTCGTAGTCGACTGGCACCAGCACCACGTCAGTGGTGGCGGGGTGAGCAGTGCCATTGCTCAGGGCCGGGTTGAGTGCCGACAGTTCGTCCCGGTCAACGCCCGTCATGGTTGCCAGGCGAGCGAGGTCGATCGGTGCCTCCACCGTTACCTTGGCGAAGACCGGTGCATCGTCGATTTCCGGCAGATCGATGCCGTAGGCATCAGGATCGGCAATGATGGCTGCGATGGCATTGAGCTTGGGCAGGTAGTTCATGGTTTCGTTGGGCAGTTGGAGGTGCCAGTAGTCCGCTGGCTCACCCCGTGCCCCGGCAGCGTGTCGTGCACGGTTCACTGTGCCGGCACCTGCATTGTACGCAGCAAGGGAGAGTTCGAGGTCGCCCTCATACCACTGCTCGGCCTGCAGCTCGATATAATCCAGCGCGGCCGCGGTGGAGGCCACCACATCCAGGCGGCCATCGTAGCCATTACGCCGACTCAGGCCCAGGGCATCGCCCGTGCCAGGCATGAACTGCCAGAGACCGGCGGCACCGCGATGACTGCGGGCCGTGGGATCGAAGGAGCTCTCCACGAAGGGGATCAAGGCGATTTCACCCGGCAGGCCGCGGGCTTCCACCTGCTCATTGATCCAGGCTAGCCAGGGGCGAGCGCGTTCGATGATCTCGGTCACGTTGGATGGATTGGCGCGGTAGTGCTTTATCCAGTGCTGGACGCGTGCATCATGGCTGCGATCCAGCCACTGCAGGTTGTCACGCAGCCTCTCCCAGGTGTCGCCAGGAGGAATTCCAGCTGCAGGTCGTTCCAGAAGTGTGCCGTCGAAAGCGTGTTGCTGACTCCGGGGTGGGGAGCGGCCTGACTCTGTGCGCCGGCAGCCAGCGCTCCGAGCAGAGCCAGGCTGCTGGCGAGGCCAATGACCTTTCGTCGAGCGGTGAGGTAGGTCATGCGTTCTCCTTCTGGTCGCTGAAGCGGCGTGACGGTAGGCCGCCAGGCTTCCATGGGATGCGTTGAAATCAGAAACTGTCTTTCCAGGCTCGCAAGGTGGCGAAGGTGGCCTGGTCGGTATCGGTATCGCCGTGCTGCGAGGCGGCCGCGCGGACAGCGGGGTCAGCGCAGCGCAGGAAAGGGTTGATCCTTTTCTCGCGGCCCAGGTTGCTGGGCAGGGTGGGCCGGTCGAGCGCCCTGGCCCGCTGTGTCTCGTGCAATGCCGTTGCCACTTCGGGATTGTTCGGATCGGCGGCGCTGGCGAATGCCAGGTTGGCCTGGGTATATTCGTGGGCGGCGAAGACCAGGGTGTCGTCGGGCAGCCTGGCGAGAGCCTGCAGGGATTGGTGCATCTGTTCCGGTGTGCCTTCGAAAAGTCGACCACAGCCGGCAGAGAACAATGTATCGCCACAGAACAGCAGGGGGGGGATGCCGGCAGTGAAGAAGGCAATATGGTCCAGTGTGTGCCCTGGTACTTCCATGACGTCGAAGAGGCGTCCCATGACACGGCAGCTGTCGCCCTGGCCGACGCATTCGTCGATACCTGCTATCTGCGGGTTGTGCGGGCCGATGACATGGGGTGAGTAGCGCTCGATGAGCTCCGCGAGGCCGCCGACATGATCATGGTGATGATGGGTGATGAGAACGCTGGTGAGATTCAACTGGTCCCGTTCCAATGTCTTGATGACCGGAGCGGCATCGCCTGGGTCCACTATGCAGACATCGGGGCTCGTGTCCTGGCGCATTAGCCAGATATAGTTGTCGCCAAAAGCGGGAATCGGTGTCACGCTCAGCATAGGCCTAACGTCCTCGTCGCGTCGTCAACCGGTGTGTTGCAGGGCAAGAAACCACGCTGTTGAAAGCCGCGCAACATCAATGCAATTGCATCGTTTCAATGCTCAGTACAGTGATGCACGCGATAGCCGAGGGCCATTGCATGGCGGCGAAACGCTGCCATCTTGCTGTAAGTTGCCTGCAAAACCGGTGATAATGGAGGGTGTTGTAGCCAATGTCAAATTCACAGGATCTGCTGGCGCTGGCTCAACTGTTCCGGGAAGGACGCCGCTATTGGTCGAGTCCCGACGGTGTCGCTCACTGGCGTGCCGAGCGTGCCTGCCTGGGGCCTGTTTGTGAGCGCATGCATGGGCTCCACAGCCTGGAACTCGGCATGGGCCCGCTCTGGCCGATATGTCACCCATTCATCACAGCATGCGCTGGGCGCCGACCGTAGAGTTGGCCGAGCAGCCGTCGACCCTGATCTGCCCACCCGACGCGCTGGCGCTGCCTGATGAAAGTCTGCAACTGGTGATCATCCACCACCTGCTGGAAATCGTCCCGAATCCCCACCGACTCTTGCAAGAGTCCGCTCGGCTTACCAGCGACGAGGGTTGCCTGATCATTTTCGGCTGGGCCCCGCTGGGCGTGGCGGGCCTGTCACGACTCTCACCGGGTCGCGGCGCCGGCAGCCGTGGCGTGGGCAGTGGCGAACACCGGCCAAGCTGCGTGATTGGCTGGCATTTGTGGATTTCCGAATCGAGCGGGTAGACTACTGCGGTTTTCATCTCCCTGGCAGAATGCCGGGCAACGCCACATTGGAGACCCTGGGGCGACGGCATAATGTGCCGCTGGGGGACAGCTATATCATTCGCGCGCGACGTCGCACCAAGCTGGCCCAGATTCAGCGCCCTCGCCTACGACTCGGTGGAGCGTTGGGTGGCAACTCGCTGGGCCATGCTTCCCGGATCGGCCGTCCCGCCGTCGAAGAACCGAGTAAAAGGACTACCGAGGTTGAGTGATACCGAACAGGCCAAGTCGTTACCTAGCGTCACCATATACACGGATGGGGCATGCCGCGGGAATCCGGGGCCGGGCGGCTGGGGAGCGGTGCTGACCAGTGGCCGGCACGAAAAGACCCTCAATGGCTTCGAAGCCAATACCACCAATAATCGTATGGAGCTGATGGCGGCCATCATGTCCCTGCGTGAGCTCAAACAGCCGTGCCAGGTCGAACTCTGGACCGATTCCGAATATCTGCGGAAGGGTATTACCGAGTGGATCCATGGCTGGATGAAGCGGGGGTGGAAGACGGCCAACCGGCAGCCCGTCAAGAATGCCGAACTATGGCGAGAGCTTCTGGCAGAGGCCAGCCGACACCGGATGCAGTGGCACTGGGTGAAGGGGCATAGCGGCCATCCGGGCAATGAGCGTGCCGATGCGTTGGCCAATGCCGCCATCGATGCCCATAGGGCCAAGCCAAGCGTCGTCACCAAACCATCGTGAGTCAAGAATCATGCGTCAGATTGTTCTGGATACGGAAACAACCGGTATCGACCCGAAGGAAGGGCACCGGCTGATAGAAATCGGTGCCGTGGAGATGGTCAACCGCCGCCTCACCGGCCAGACCTACCACCAGTACATCAATCCGCAGCGGGAGATCGAGGCCGAAGCGACGGCGGTGCACGGTATAACCAACGACGACCTGCACGACAAGCCGGTCTTCGCCGATATCGCCGATGCGTTCTGGGACTTCATCGGTGGTGCCGAGCTGGTGATTCATAACGCGGCCTTCGATGTGGGGTTCATCGATCACGAGTTGATGATGCTGAATGCCCAACGTGGTGAGCCGCAACTGGGCCCGGTTGCTGGACATTGCACCATCCTGGACACCCTGCGACTGGCGCGCGATCGCCACCCGGGGCAGCGCAACAACCTCGATGCGCTGTGCAAGCGCTATGAGATCGACAATGGACGCCGGGTGCTCCATGGTGCCTTGTTGGATGCCGAGATCCTTGCCGAGGTCTACCTCGCGATGACCGGCGGGCAGACCGCCCTGACGCTGGATGCCGAAGAGCGGGGTGGCGAGGACGCCATGGCCGGAGGGTTGTCGATTCGACGCCTGTCGCTGTCGGCAGGCAGCCTGAGCGTGCTGAGCCCTGGCGTGGAGGAGATGGCCGCTCACGAGGCCAAGCTCGCGCAGATCCGTCAAACTGCTGGCTCCTGTCACTGGGATGAGCTGGGCTCGGTGAGTAACCTGGTTGAAAAGACCCGCTGATGCTGCGCCGCGAACTGCCGCTCGATGAGGTGGCTGGCAGGGTTATCCGGATCGCCTCTGGCCATATCGCGCCGGGACCGGATGGATCTCCCCTGCAGCGCACACAGCCGTGGGCGTCGACCCTGCAGCCGCTATGCTACTGGCACGACGAACCGGTGGCCCTGTCAGTGGAAGACCAGGTAGGTGAGAGCTGGCCGGACGGCAGGCAATGGATGGCCAGGCTGCCCGAATCCTGGTTTCCGCTGCTCTCCACGGCACTCCAGGTGGCGTCCTGGTTGCGCGATCATCGGTTCTGCGGTCGCTGTGGTGCCGGTGCGGCGAGGCTGGATGCCGAGTTTGCCATGCATTGCCAGACCTGCGGGCTACGTAACTACCCCAGAATTTCCCCTTGTATCATTACCCTGGTGACCCATGGTGATGCCATGCTGCTTGCCAGGAGTCCGCGCTTTCCCCCCGGGCGCTATTCCACGCTGGCCGGTTTCATCGAGCCAGGGGAGTCTGCCGAGGAGGCCGTTCACCGGGAGGTTTTCGAGGAAGTGGGGCTCACGGTGGGGCGCATACGCTACTACCGCAGCCAGGCCTGGCCGTTCCCCCATGCGCTGATGCTGGGCTTCTTCGCTGAAGCCGCGACCAGGCGCATTCGTATCGATGGCATCGAGATAGCCGATGCCGCCTGGTTCAACCCAGAACGGCTGCCTCAACTGCCGCCTCCCTACTCGATTTCGCGTGCCTTGATCGAGACGCATCTTAGCGAGGTAAAGGGCAGCCCCCGCTGAGAGGGTGCCTACAAAAGGACTGCACTCGACAATACGTCGTTAAAAATTGGCTCGTCTTGCCTTCGTTCGTCTGTTTTGTAAACACCCTCTATGGCGCGCGGGCCGCCATGTGGCGGCCCGCGTCGGTCTGATGATTCTTGCCGGATCAGCGTGCCGGGAAAAGGCTCGTCAGCTTGGTCGCCAGCATGACGTTACCGGTCGCCTTGAGCTTGCCGGTCATGAAGGCGGTCATGCCGTTGATTTCGCCATTCATCACGCCTTTCAGGGTATCGGTGCTCATGCTCAGGCTGACCGAGGGATCATCGTGCTCGCCCTCTTCAATGGCAAGGCTGCCATCCTTGATGACCAGGTAGTGGCTGCCGTTATCACTGAAATGGAACTGGAAGATGTCATCCATTCCCTTGGCGGCCTGGGGGTCGAATCGATCCTGCAGTTTGTCGAAGGTGTTGCTGGACATGCGAGGCTTCCTCTGTCGTAGGGGTCAAGGGAGGATTGAGGCACTACTTGCGAGAGTATTTCAAACGAATGTTTTAATCAAGGCCATTGTACCGGAGGGCGGGCAACGTCAGTATGAATCGACCAACCAGGAAGCGGAGAGAGTAACGTGAACGAGTGGCTGCTGGATATCGGGCGCTTCACGGCCCAACTGACGATTCTACTGCTATTGGTGGGGGTTGTGGTGGTCATCGTGGCCCGGGCCAGAAGTGAAGGTGGTGATCGCCTGCGGATGCGTATCGAGGAACTCAACCGCCGGCATGAGTATCGGCGGCGGCGGCTCGCTCTCGCTGCCAGTGAGCCGGGGGCTCGCAAGCGGCTGCTCAAGGCGTTTCGACGTGATGACAAGACAGAGGGCCGTCAGGGGCGCAAGGAGCAGGGCGCTACCCGACAGACGGTCTGGGTGCTGGATTTTCGCGGTGATATAAAAGCATCGGGTGTGGGGCGGCTGGCAGAAGAGATATCGGCTGTCATTGCGGCCGCTTCAAAAGGGGATGAGGTGGTGGTGCGCCTCGAGTCAGCCGGCGGGCTGGTGCACGCCTATGGGCTTGCCGCTGCCCAGATGGACCGGCTCCGGGATGCGGGTCTGACGACCACGGTCTGTGTCGACAAGGTGGCGGCCAGCGGAGGTTACCTGATGGCCTGTACCGCCGACCATCTTCGCGCGGCTCCCTTTGCGGTTCTGGGTTCCATTGGCGTGGTGGCGCAGCTGCCAAACCTTCATCGGCTCCTGAAACGGCACGATATCGATGTCGAGCTGCTCACGGCCGGGGAGTACAAGCGAACCCTGACGGTGTTCGGCGAAAACACCGAAGAGGGCAGGCAGAAGTTTCAGGCGGATCTGGAAAACATCCATCACCTGTTCAAGTCGCATGTCGCCGAGCGTCGTACTGGGCTGGACATCGAGACAGTCGCTACCGGTGAAACCTGGTACGGTCGGGATGCCCTCAACAAGGGACTGATCGATGGCCTGGGCACCAGCGAGGCGTATCTGCTGTCACGCATGGAGGATGCGCGGGTGATCAGCATGCGGCTGGAAGCGCGGCATCCCATGGGCGAACGATTCGGCATGGCCATATCGAAAGGGGTCGAGGGTGGCATCGACCGGATAATGGAACGACTCGATGCTGGACGCTGGGAGAAACGCTGAGCCTGCGCTGCCGGTCATAGTTGCTGCAGCCTGACCAGCGTCTCGATCAGCGCTTTCGCCTGATCGCCCTGAAGGGAGTAGTAGATGGTCTGGGAGGCTCTTCGTGTCGTCACCAGGCCTTCCCGACGCAGGATGGCGAGATGCTGAGACAGGGCCGACTGGCTCAGTGAAAGGCGTTGGTTGAGTTCGGTCACCGACAGTTCGGAATCATCGAGCAGGCATAGAATGCGTAATCGATTGTCATTGGCCAGTGCCTTCAGTAGGGCAGTGGCCTGGTCGATTGCGACATCGCCGGCTTCGAGCAGGCGGGATGCATTGTTGTGCGAGGTGCTCATGTCGATCTCCCCGGGTTGGCTGTCCGGCTGCGGTGCAGGCCGTGGCAGGCTGCTTCTGGCGGCTACCTCGGCCTGCGACGACAGCCATCCAGCAGGCTGTGGCAGGAGGCAGGGGTGTGACAGTGCCCTTCGTGGTTTATGGCATTGCTCATTTAGTTATCATTGATAGTGGCCCATCAACTGTCAAACGTCGAATCAACGAAGTCTTGATGCAGGTCGGGTAAAGGCGTCGTTATTGTCAACAATGGCGACGGAATGGCCGCTTTCGCGGGGCTGATTAGCCGATGGTATGAAGGAAATTCTTGGCGAACCCTCTAAAGTGTCAACAATCCTAGGCAACTTCGTGTCGGACAGGACGCTCATGACAACCTATACCAACGAATTCAACCGCTCCATCGCACAACCTGAAGCCTTCTGGGCCGAGCAGGCTCGACGCATTCCCTGGTTTACGCCGCCCAAGACCATTCTCAGCTACGACGACCAGCAGCATGCGCGCTGGTTCATCGACGGAGAGCTGAATCTCTGTCATGCGGCACTGGACCATCATGTGGATCAGGGACGAGGAGAGCAGCCGGCTGTCCTGTGGGACTCTCCGGTTACCGACAGCAAGCGGACGCTGAGCTACCGTGAGATGCGCGATCAGGTGGCGCTTTTTGCCGGTGCGTTGAGAGGCCTCGGCGTCGAGAAAGGCGACCGGGTTGTCATCTACATGCCCATGGTGCCCGAGGCCCTCATGGCGATGTATGCCTGCGCGCGCCTGGGGGCAGTGCACTCTGTGGTCTTCGGCGGCTTTGCGCCTCACGAGCTGGCCGTGCGTATCGACGATGCCCAGCCCAAGGTCGTCGTGGCGGCCTCCTGCGGCATCGAGGTAGACCGTGTCATCCCATACAAGCCGATCATCGATGCCGCCATCGAACAGAGCGAGCACAAGCCGGACGCCTGCGTGATATTTCAGCGTGAGCAGCAGCTCGCCGAGCTTGGCGGTCGCGATCACGACTGGGCAGCGCTGGTGGCGAAAGCCGAGCCGACCGAGTGTGTGCCGGTCAAGGGCAGCGATCCGCTATATGTCCTCTATACGTCCGGCACCACCGGCAAGCCCAAGGGGGTAGTGCGCGACACCGGCGGCTATGCCGTCGCACTCCACTACTCGATGGAGGCGATCTACGACGTGGCGCCCGGGGATGTATTCTTTTCAGCCTCGGACGTGGGCTGGGTCGTGGGACACTCCTATATCGTCTACGCCCCGCTGCTGCGTGGCTGTACCACCGTGGTCTACGAGGGCAAGCCGGTAAAGACCCCGGATGCCGGCGCCTTCTGGCGGTTGATCAGCGAGTATGGCGTAAAGAGCTTCTTTACCGCTCCCACTGCCTTTCGTGCCATCAAGAAGGAGGACCCGGACGGCAAGTTGCTGGCGCAGTACGACATTTCCTGCCTGAAGGCGCTGTTTCTGGCCGGGGAGCGGCTGGATCCACCGACGTTCCATTGGCTTGACGACCTGCTTGACGTTCCCGTGATCGACCATTGGTGGCAGACGGAGACCGGCTGGCCCATCGCCGCCAACCTCCACGGGCTGGATCCGATGCCGACCAAGGCGGGCAGTGCCACGGTACCGGTTCCCGGGTTCGACGTGCAGATTCTCAACCGCGAGGGTGAGCGGGCCAAGCCAATGGAGCAGGGGAGTGTCGTCATCAAGCAGCCCATGCCGCCCGGCTGCCTGGTGGGCGTATGGGGCGATCCGCAGCGGTTTCATAGTGCCTACATGGCCGCCTTTCCGGGCTACTACCTGACCGGTGATGGTGGCTATTTCGATGAGGATGGCTATCTGTTCATCATGGGGCGCACCGATGACGTCATCAATATCGCTGGCCATCGCCTCTCGACCGGCGAAATGGAGGAGGTCGTGGGGGCGCACAAGGCCGTTGCCGAATGTGCCGTCATCGGCATCCATGATGCACTCAAGGGGCAGGTGCCGGTGGGTCTGGTGATTCCCAAGGATGGCTTCGAAGGCGATGAACTGGCGCTGGAAAACGAACTGATTGCCCTGGTGCGCGAGAAAATCGGGCCCATTGCCTGCTTCAAACAGGTATTGGTGGTCAACCGCCTGCCCAAGACGCGTTCCGGCAAGATTCTGCGCAAACTGCTGCGTAATATCGCCGATGGCAAGGAGTACGGAGTCCCCTCGACCATCGACGACCCGGCCAGCCTGCAAGATGTTCACGATGCGATGAAGGATCGTGCGGTGGGTGCGGCCCATGAGGCTCGCCAGGTCTGAGTCGTACGACCTCGACCATGTTGCCTGCGATCGGCACGACGCCACCCAATGGGTGGCGTCGTCGCGTTGGGTGGCAGGTGCATTGGCCAGCGCCCGCCATCCTGCGTATAATCCGCGCCTTTCCGAGGGTTCCCTCACCCCTCGCCCTGCAGTGACACGACGCCGTCCGGTGGGGTCGTCAAAAAGGACCAACCGATGTTCATGTTGAACGAAACCCAGTACCGCCGCTGCCTCTTGCTGCTGGTCGCGTTTCATATACTGATTATCGCCGCCAGCAACTATCTGGTTCAGCTTCCCTTTACGCTGTTCGGGTTTCATACGACCTGGGGTGCCTTCAGCTTCCCCTTCATCTTCCTGGCCACCGACCTGACCGTGCGGCTGTTTGGCAAGCAGGCGGCGCGTGCCATCGTCATGCGCGTGATGCTGCCGGCACTGTTGATCTCCTATGTGGTATCGGTGGTATTTCCCCGGGGTGGCTTTGCCGGTGTGGAGGCCTTGGGCGAGTGGAACCTGTTCGTGGCGCGGATCGCCCTGGCGAGTTTCCTGGCCTACGTACTGGGCCAGTTGCTTGATGTGCAGGTGTTCGATCGGCTACGCGGGCTGAAATCCTGGTGGGTGGCGCCGGCCATATCGACTGTCTTTGGCAACCTGGCCGATACCGCGGTCTTCTTCGCCACGGCTTTCCACCGCAGCCCCGACCCCTTCATGGCGGCCAATTGGGTCGAGATAGCCACGGTGGACTATGTGATCAAGCTTGGCATCAGCCTGCTGTTCTTCCTACCGCTTTACGGCGTGCTGCTGGCCTGGCTGAGTCGCCGGCTGGTGACGTTTACTGGCCAGCAGGACCTGGCACCGCAGCGTGCTTGAATAGAACCCGGCACTGGAGGCCCGATGACTGTCGAACTCAACTCTGTCGAACTCAATTATCTGGATACCGGTGGCGAAGGGACGCCGCTGTTCGTTGTGCATGGCCTGCTGGGCAGTGCCGATAACTGGCGTTCCCACGTCAAGCAGTGGCAAGAGCACCGGCGAGTCGTGGCCGTGGACCTTCGCAACCATGGCCGATCCCCCCATGTCGAGGGAATGAGCTATACAGCGATGGCGCAGGATCTACTGGCCCTCATGGATCGGCTCGGGATCGAGCGTGCCCACCTGCTGGGACACTCCATGGGCGGCAAGGTGGTGATCACGCTCGCGCGGCTGGCTCCGGAACGTGTCGCATCCCTGATCGTGGCCGATATTGCGCCCCAGGCCTATGGCCACGGTCACAGTGCGGTATTTGCCGGGCTTCGCCGCCTGGAGGAAGGCAAGCCGGGAAACCGCCGTGAGGCCGATGAACTGCTGGCCGAGCACGTCGAGGAGCGTGACACGCGCCTTTTCCTGGCCACTAACCTTCAGCGCGGTGAGGCTGGCGATCTTGAGCTGCGTATCGGTCTCGACGAGATCGAGGCCGGCTACGATGAAATCATGAAGGCGCCGGCAGGCCAGGGTGCCTTTGATGGGCCGACGCTGGTGCTGCGCGGGGGCAACTCCCACTACGTCACTGACGACATGCTGCCGGCACTGCGTGACGTCTTGCCCCGGGCCGAGATCCGGACCCTGGCAGGAGCAGGGCACTGGTTGCATGCGGAACAGCCCGAGGCCTTCCAGTCGGCGGTGAGCGCATTCCTCGATGCGCAGGAGGCTTGATCCAGGGATGGGGCTCAGGGCGTGATGGCGCCAAGGTCGATGGCGAGTCGCTCCAGGGGGCTGGTCGTCTCGAGCACACCCGCTTCGAGCAGGTACTGTTCGAAGCGGTGATAGCGCCCATGGTCCACGGCGGCTGGCTGTAGCGACAGGCGAGGGAAAACCTGGCTCCACGCCTCTCGTGTAGCCGGGTCATCCAGTGCCGGCTCCGATGCTGACAGCAGCTCCCAGGCCTGCTCCGGATGATTGAGTATCCAGAGGGTGGCTTCCTCGATGGCTGCGACGAGCGCGCGTATGGCCTCGCGCTTGTTGCCGTTCAGCTTGTCCCGGTTGGCCATCAGGATCAGGCCGTCATGACTGGGGATACCATGCTCTTCGACCCCCAGGAAATGGGAAGCGACACCCTCATCCAGCAGTTGTCGTGGCAGCAGGTAGCGGTGGTTGATCATCACCCCGTCGACGACACCCTCCCTGATGGTATCCCTCGCCGAATAGTGGACGTCCCGCGCGTCCACCAGGTCGAGCCCTTTCTCCAGCGTCAGCACGTTGGCCAGCAACCGCGAGAGCAGGATGTCGCGCCCATCGAGGTCGGTATAACCGAGGTGCACACCTTCCAGGTTGAGCTCACCGTTGTCGTCGGCCAGGGGGGCGCGCAGCAACAGTCCCGCCATCGGTGTACCGATGAGCGTTGCAACACGAATCAACGGCAGCCCCTTGTTCACCAGCAGATGGAGCTGGGGTTGCCGGCCCAGCGCCAGGTCGGTTCTGCCGGCCGCCAATAGCTTGGCCGGCACATTGGGGTCTGCGGGGCTGACCAGGGAGACATCCAGGCCCCGGCGAACGAACATCCCCTTCTCCCGTGCCACCAGCAGGGCGGCATGCTGGGGGTTGAGGTACCAGTCCAGGGTAATCTCGAGTGGGAAAAGTGGCGGCGGAACGATCGGCTCGGCAGGCGTGCTGGCGACGGAGGGTATCTCGGCACCTTCTGCGTCGTCGGTAACCGTGGACTCTTGTGGGAGGAACAGTTCAATGAAGGAAGGTCCTACGACAAGAGGAGGTAACTGAACGTGCTGGGTCGCCTCGTCCTGGGCCAGGGCTTCAGCCCGGTAGAAGGCCGGTGGAGGGAGACTGACGTCGGTTTCCAGCGACAGTGGCGGCACGTCCAATGCCTCTGAGGGCTCCGATGAAGAATCGGCCAGGAGAGGGAGTGATGTCAGGGTCAACGACACGGCCATCGGGGCCAGAGCGCGTAAGGCGAACCATCGATAGGATCTAGCCATGGGATGGGTGCGTCTCCAGCGGCGGTAGCAATCAATCGGCGAAGGGCCAGTTTAGCCTTGCCGGATGGCCGAAGGCCAGCGACGGCGACCGCTGCTCATCCTTGACGGGCGTGTCATAATGATGGGCTCAGGACCTTGAGGCTCCTATGGATACCATCAATACCCTTTTTCTGTTGAGTGGTTTTCTGATCGCTCTCAGCGTGCTGGCCAGCCGTCTCTCCTCCATGGTCGGGTTGCCCCTGTTGCTGATTTTCCTGGGGTTGGGGATGCTGGCAGGCGAGGAGGGGGTGCTGGGCATCCGGTTCGACGATTACTCACTGGCCTTCGTGATCGGGCACCTGGCCCTGGCCATGATTCTGCTGGACGGCGGGCTTCGTACGCGCCTCAAGACCTTCCGGGTAGCCTTCAAGCCAGCCTTGTCGCTGGCGACATTCGGTGTCTTCGTCACCAGCGCCCTGGTTGGCATCATCGCGATGTGGGTATTCGATCTCACCCTCGTCCAGGGTCTGCTGGTGGGAGCGATCGTCGGCTCCACCGATGCGGCTGCGGTCTTCTCGATGCTCAGCGGGCGCGGTGTCCATCTCAATGAACGGGTCGCCGCCACGCTGGAGATCGAGTCCGGTACCAACGACCCCATGGCGATCTTCCTGACCCTGCTACTGGTCGAGGTATTGGTGGGCGACATCCGGGGCGTGTCGTCCACGCTGCTTTTCCTGGCTACCCAGTTCGGCCTGGGGCTGCTGATCGGCCTGGGAGCCGGCTGGCTGAGCGGCAAGCTGTTGCGCTGGCTGGATCTGGCACCGGGCCTGTACGCACTGCTGGCCCTGGCGCTGGGCTTTTGCGTCTTTGGCCTGACCAGCTTCCTGGGGGGAAGTGGCTTCCTGGCGATCTATCTGACCGGCCTGATGATAGGCAACCAGCCAGGACGCCACCTCAACTTCATCCTCCCCGTGCATGACGGTCTGGCATGGCTAAGCCAGATCGGCCTCTTCCTCATTCTTGGCCTTCTGGTCAGTCCCAGCGGACTGCTGGAGTTTGCGCTACCGGCGTCACTGGTAGCCTTGGCACTGATCTTCGTGGCTCGGCCTCTGGCGGTGCTGGTTACCGTCAAGCCCTTCTTCAAGTTTCGCTGGCGGGAGATCGGCTTCATCTCCTGGGTGGGACTGCGGGGAGCGGTTCCCATCGTGCTGGCGATCTTTCCGGTGATCGGCGGGGTGGAGAACGCGTCGCTCTACTTCAACGTCGCTTTCGCCGTGGTCTTGATGTCGCTGCTCATACAGGGAGGGACACTGCCGTGGATGGCTCGCTGGATGCGAGTCGAGATCCCGGTGGGCGTCACGCCAAACCACCGTGGACCGCTGGGTATTCTGCCCGAGAACGACTACGAAATGTTCGTCTACAAGGTCGATAATCAGGATCTGGACGACGTGCCGATACGATTGCTGCGCTTTCCTTCCGGCGCCGTCATCTCGGCGCTGTTTCGACAGCATGCCATGCTGCACCCCAAGGGCAGTACCCGGCTCAAGCTGGACGATGTCATCTGCGTGATCGGGCGCAGCGACGACCTCCCGGCGCTGAATCGACTCTTCAGCGGCGATGCCAAGCTCAAGCAGGAGCGCGCCTTCTTCGGCACCTTTACTTTCGACGGTGCGGCGCTGATGCGCGACATCGCAGGTGTCTATGGCTTGACCCTGAGCCCCGGAGAGAGCGACATGACCCTGGGGGAGTTCGTCTCTCTGAGGGTCGGTGGCCACCCGGTCGTCGGCGATGACGTGGACTGGCACGGCATCCACTGGGTGGTGAGCGAAATGGAGGGCAACACGGTAACGCGTGTCGGTCTACGGCTCTACTGACGGCAGTGCACCATGATGGAGCGGTAAGGCCGGCTACGTTTCACGTCGCCCGCTGGCGTTCAGTGAGCATAACCTCCACCGACTGCTCGGGACTCGCCAGCCAGAGCATGCCATCCTGAATGGTGCAGTTCAGCGACATACTTTTCGCTGCCAGTGTTGCCAGGGATTGAACCGATGCGACGTCGACATCTATCACGGTGAGGTTGGAAAGGGTGGCAAGCTTGGAGTGGTGCTGCTCCCACCAGAGCGATGCCCCATGCCCGCTGTAGGTATAAAGCGTGACCTGGCGGGACCGACCGCAGGCCTTGCGAATGTCTTTTTCATCAGGCTGGCCGAGTTGTATCCAGTGCTCGATGGTGCCGGTCAGGTTCTTGACCCACAGGTCCGGCTCGTCATCGGTGCTGAGCCCCCGGCCGAAGGCCAATGAATCGCCTGCATGGCGTGAGAAGGCCAGCAACCGAACCATCATGCGCTCGTCGGTCTCCGACGGGTGGCGAGCCACGGTCAGGGAGTGGTCTGCATAGTAATGCCGATCCATGTCAGCGATCTGTAGCTGGACCTTGTGAATGGTTGCCTTCGATGCCATGTGTCTTGATTGCCTTGTTCGGGGTATGCCCCCCATGATGCCATACTCCTGCGTCGTTCTCGTTCGGTGGCATTGAAAAAGTTGACGAAAGTGGCCGGCCCAGAGCAGCGGAGACTTGCACTGCAGGTGAAATAACAACTATGTTTCCCCTGTCGATTCCTCCTTTATCGCTGCATAAAGTGTCAGGAAGCAAGCAATAAACGTGATTAACGTAAGTATATGGTAAGCCTGAACCAGGTTATGTAATGTCTGGAGGAAACCACACGCAGTTTCAGTCGCAATCCGGCAATATGGATAACATCAATACACGGAGGTTATCATGTTGAAGTTCCTGGCCAGCACCGCCGGTGTCATCTTTCTCATTGGCCTGATCGTCGTTATCGGCCTCTTGATGCTGATGTTCTAGGAGCGGTTTCCTGGCTGGCTAGTCAGCCGTTTCGATATTCCCACGTCGATTCAATGCGCATTGCTGGTCCTTGCCTGAATCCCGGTGTCGTTCGTCCTGCCCGATTGCATTGCGTAGCCTTTGGTATAGGCCGCTGAAGGAGCGCGTACATGTGGTTGACCGGCAGACAGTGGGCTGCAATAGGCATTGGTCAGGTATTAGGCACTTTTCTTTTCATGGTCATTCAATGGCCTCCCCATGCGCATCATGATCTCTTCATCGCCTTTGGCGGCATGCTGGTTCCCACTATCTTTGCCCTGACCGGGGCGGTGGTTGGGAGAATCTTCGGTGTCGCCGAAGCGGCAATCGGAATGGCTGTTGGCTATGTTCTCTTCTTCGCTCCCGCCAGCGTGATGATGTTTGCCAACTGAGAGGCGTCCTCTTCCTGCCCACCTTGGTCTAGGGTAAGGGTAATGAGGGTGAAGCCTGGCACTTGATCGGGCTCCGCCGAGGTGATGCTATTGGTAACCGATGGAGGGCAGCGAGATGCGCACCATCACGCTACAGCAGTTCGAGGCTCTGGAATGGATAGTCGACGAAATCGAGGTTGGCGAGCATCAGTTGGACAAGTTCGAGGAGCCGGTGGGCCTGGATGGTGATGGCGAACCGGCCATGACAACCCAGTACATCTCCTGGCTATCCGGCACTTGCCTGCTTCGGGCGAAGGCCGTTCCGCAAATTTCCTACCTCTTCGACTGGACGGCCCAGGGTGGCAAGGAGTCGCTGGAGGATGCCCATGACTTCTATATCGATTTCAGCGAGGCCGGTGATAGCAGGCTCGAAATGGAGGGCATTGAGCTGGTCGATGATGAGGGGAGTGTATTGCCACTCAGCGAAGCTGAACAGCTGGCATACGAGGCGGCAAACAAGGATGTCGACTGGGAAGTGGAAGTCGGCAGGCAGTTACCCGAAGTGCCAATGACGTGAGAATCGTGACAATGCGGTACGGCCTTCAAGAGAAGGAAGACCAATGAAAGCGAGTCTTGAACACAGTCATGACAAGGAGGACATTCGCAAGCGGCTACGTGATGGGCACGGTTCAAGCTATCTACGAGATGCCATCCTTGGTGGTATTGATGGCTGCGTGACTACCATTGCCGTGGTGGCCAGTGTCGCAGGGGCAGGGCTTCCCGGCATGATCGCCTTTGTACTGGGTGTTGCAAGCCTGGTGGCCGATGCCCTCAGCATGGGGGTAAGCAACTACCAGGCTGTAAAGAGTGACGAAGAAGCGAGAGAGCGGTTACGCCGCCAGGAAGAAAAACATGTCGACATCGTGCCGGATGGTGAGCGAGAGGAGATTCGCGAGATCTTTCGTGCCAAGGGTTTCAGCAGCGATGCTCTCGAGACAATTGTTGAAACCATCTGCGCAGATCGCAAGCTGTGGGTGGATACCATGATCAAGGAGGAGTATGGGCTGGCCCTTGACGGACCGACTGCCTGGAAAGCCGGCTGCGCCACCTTTTCCGTGTTCATGGGCGTCGGGGCGCTACCGTTGTTACCCTTTCTGGTTCCCTATCTCAGCGGTGCGGAATACTTCGTTGCCAGTGGCGTGGTAACAGCCCTGGCGCTGTTCGGTATCGGCTGGATCAAGGGGTGGGTGCTTGATACCCGTCGTTTTCAAGCCGGTTTGGAGACCCTGCTCATGGGCGGCGGCGCTGCAGCAGTGGCCTTTCTCTTCGGTTTCTTTCTGGAACCGATGCTGGGTGATCTGAGGCTGGGATAAACTCACAGGAGGGTGGGGGGCGGTGGCCCCCTCTTGCCCATGGTTTCGCATAGGACGATTCATACAGAACGAGCAAGGCCATCCTGCCGAAGTCTCGTGGATACGATGTATAAGTCATTGCGGATTGGCGTTGGCAAGGGCCCGCTTTCCCAACAAAAGGGCCGGTCTGGAACGGAAAAACCCGCCACAAGGGCGGGTATTCTGGGAGCTGGGTGGCGGAGGGACAGGGATTCGAACCCTGGGTAGGTTTGACCCTACGCCGGTTTTCAAGACCGGTGCATTCAACCGCTCTGCCATCCCTCCGGCTCACGGGGGCGAATATTACCAGCTATCCTCATGAGGTCAAGGGGTTCCATCGGATCGGCACCAGGAGACAGTCATGGCGATGCCGCGGAAAAGCTCCGTCATCCTGCCCGTCGTGGCAGTATCCGCAGCGTTGCTGCACGAGGGCCGTGTATTGATGATCCGGCGCAGGCGTCCACCCAACGCCGGCATGCTGGCCCTGCCCGGAGGGCGGGTCGAACCCGGCGAGCCACTCCTTGCCGCAGCGGTGCGTGAGTTGCAGGAGGAGACGGCCACCGAGGCCGAGCCGCTCCATGTCATGACCGCCGTTGAGGACAGGCAGTACGACAATGACGGCAGGCTGTTAAGCCATTACGTTATCGTGGTGGTGCGATGCCGCTGGCTTGCCGGCGCAGCAGTGGCCGGTGACGATGCCAGTGAAATCCACTGGCTGGATGAATCTGCGGTCAACGACGACGCAACGATCTGCAGCAGCGCCCGCCATATTGCGAATCAGCTGCTGATCGCCGAGAATCCTGCGATGATGGTACGTTGAGTCTTTCAGAACTAAGGGGTTGCGTTGGGAACCAACCGGCGGCATTCTTTGTCCACTGCCGAGATCACTCAGATCAACTACAGGGAGCTCTGGATCAATGGCCTATAACGAAACACATGTGGCTCAGCATACGTCACAGGTAGTCAGCACCAACAAGGTGCTACGCAATACCTACGGCCTGCTGGCCATGACCCTGCTGTTCTCCGCTGTGACTGCTGGCGCTGCCATGACCATGGGCGTCGAGCGGATGAACATTCTGATATTCTTCCTGGGCGCCTACGGCCTGATGTTCCTGGTGCACAAGACGGCGAATTCCGCTGCCGGCCTGTTGGCCACCTTCGCCTTCACGGGCTTCATGGGCTTCACGCTAGGCCCGATCCTCAGCGCCTACCTGGCACTGCCCAATGGCGCGGCGCTGATCATGAATGCACTGGCCATGACCGGCCTGACCTTCATCGGCCTCTCGGCCGTGGCGCTGATCACCAAGAAAGACTTCAGCTTCCTCGGCAATTTCCTGATGGCCGGTGCGATCGTGCTGATCCTGGCCATGGTGGCGGGCTTGATCTTCCAGATCCCGACCCTGATGCTGATGGTGTCGGCCGGTTTCGTGCTGTTCGCCTCTGCGGCAATCCTCTACCAGACCAGCGAGATCGTGCATCGTGCCGGGGAAACCAACTATATCCTTGCCACCATCACGCTCTATGTCTCGATCTACAATCTCTTCGTCAGCCTGCTCATGCTGCTCGGTATCATGAGCAACGACTGACCTCAGGTTCGACAGAGTAATCCGCAGGCCCCGCTCAGGCGGGGCCTGCTCGTTTGATTGGACAGGAACCTTCATGCGCTACGCATTGCTCGTTCAGGGCGCACCCTACAGCAGCCAGGCCTCCCATTCCGCACTGCGCTTTGCCGCGGCCCTGCTGGTTCGTGGGCACTGCCTGGAGTGCGTCTTCTTCTATCATGATGGTGTCTATAACGCTGCACGACTGGCGGCGCCGCCCCAGGATGAACCGCACCTGGTGGATGCCTGGCTGAGGCTGAACGAGGAGCATGGCACCCAGCTTCAGGTCTGCATCGCCGCTGCCCTGCGCCGGGGATTGCTGGATGAGCGCGAAGCCTCCCGCCACGGCAAGTCGGGACATAGCGTCGAGCCGCCATTCGAGCTGACGGGGCTGGGTCAGCTTATCGACCTGGGCCTGAACGTCGACCGCCTGGTGACCTTTGCGCCCTGAGGAGGACTCGATGCAAACAGCGACCGTTCCGGCCGGAGACGTGCTTGTCATACTGCGCCACCCACCCCACGGCAGCAGCTGGCTGCGTGAAGGCCTCGATGCCGCACTGGTGGCGGCGGCCTTCGGCCAGGCCGTGAGCCTGCTGTTCCAGGGCGATGGGGTTCTAGGTCTGCTCCAGGGCCAGGGGCCAGGCCCCCTGGGACAGAAGGGCACCTCGGCCACACTGGATATGCTGGCGATGTACGATATCGAGTCGCTGTTCCTGGACGCGGCGTCACTCACCCGTCTGGGTATCTCCATCGATTCGCTGCAACTGCCGGCGAGCCCCCTCGAGCCGCCATCGATAGCGGCGCTGATTGGCGGGCACCGGTTGGTACTGACATTCTGACGCCATCGGTGACACGACGATATCCGCGAGGTCGAACATGATCCTGCATATTCTCAATCGCTCCCCCAGCTCGAGCCTGGTCTACCGGGATGCCCTTGCCGGCATGGGGCCGGAAGATCGCTTGCTGCTGGTCGAGGATGGCGTGCAGGGCGCACTGCCGTCTCAGGTACGCCATTTCGAGGTGATCGGTGGCCGGCTGTTTGCCCTGCGTGAGGACCTGGTGGCCCACGGACTGGAGGGCCACTGCGATGCCAGCGTCCAGGTGGTGGACGTCGACGGCTTCGTGGCACTAACCGAAGAAGCCGACAAGACAGTGAGCTGGTTCTGATGGCCTCTACGGAAATCGATCGCTTCCTGTGGGTCGAGACGCATCGGGTAGCCCTCGATCCCGAGGGCTACCTGGTCGATCTGGATGACTGGACGCCGGCCGTGGCCAGGGCCATGGCAGCAGAGGAGGGGCTTGAGCTGACCGACGAGCACTGGGAGGTCATCACTGTGCTGCGCGACTTCTATGCCCGCTACGAGGCATCTCCGGCCATGCGTCCCCTGGTCAAGGCCGTGGGGCAGTCGCTGGGAAGTGAGAAGGGGCGGTCGCTGCACCTCATGCGGCTCTTCCCGGAAAGCCCTGCCAAGGTGGCGGCGCGGCTGGCAGGGCTGCCTAAGCCGACAAACTGTCTCTGATGAAAGATCACTCTGGATGTAAGGGGGCCACGTGAATTTTCTTGCCCACGCCTGGCTCGCCCGTGGCGGTAGTGACGGATTTCTCTACGGCAATCTTGTCGCCGACGGCGTCAAGGGCAGCGACCTCTCGGCCTGGCCCGACGAGGTAGCCAGCGGCATCCGGCACCATCGTCGGGTAGATGCCTTCGTCGATGGGCATACGGTGATTCATTCGGCACGGAGCAGGGCACCGCAGACGCTTCGGCGTTATACCGGTATCGCCCTCGACTTGATGTGGGATCACTTCGTGGCGCGTCAGCTGGAACTCGATGTCGTCGATTCTCGGCTAGTATTGCGCTGCTACCGCCTGCTGGAACAGCGTCGTCCCGCTCCTGCCCGCCTGGCACTGATGATGCCAGTGCTGGTGGAGCAGGACTGGCTGCATCGCTACGCCGACTTCGATTTCACCTGTCGCGCGGTGCGTGGTATCGGCCAGCGACTATCGGGTCCCAACCGCCTAGCCGAACTGGTGCCCTGGCTCCAGGCGGATTATGTTGCCTTGGAGAGGGACTTCCAGCGCCTCTGGCCCGCCGTGAACGAAGAGCTCGAGGTGCCTGAGACCGGTATTGGGCCGTCATTCAATCGACCCTGAGCCACAGGCAATCAACGGTGTCACCGGGTGCGATGCTTGAATGCTCGGGGATCACGGCCAGCGCATCGGCGCCGACGCAGGAAGAGAGGACACCGGAGTTCTGGTCGCGAAACGCCCTCGCCACGATCCCTTGCTCACCGAACTCGAGTGCCACGCGCATATAGTGGCGACGAGGGCCGGTGCTGGTCGCGAAATCGGCCCGGGCCGAAAGTGTCGGCAGTTCGGCAAGGGCAGGGCAGTCGAGCAGGGCACCCATCAGGGGCGCAGGAACAACCAGGCACCGACGAAGCACGACACGGGGTTGCCCGGCAAGCCGACGAAGCGCGCCGGCCGGCCACCTTCCCCGGGCAACCGACCGAGGGCGAGTGGCTTGCCGGGCCGTATGGCCAGCCGCCAGAGGTCGAGCCGCCCGATGGATGCCAGCGCAGCCCGGACATGATCCTCATCCCCCACGCTGACGCCACCGGTGGAGATCACCACATCCGCCTCCCGGGCGGCCCGGCTCAGGGTGGCACGAGTGCTTCCGGGTCGTCGGGTATGGAGGCCACGAGAACCACCTCGGCACCAAAGCGTTCCATCAGTTGCCTGAGCATGGGGCGATTGGAGTTGTAGATCTGCCCCGGGGCCAGGGGCTGCCCCGGTTCGACGATCTCGTCACCGGTGGAGAGCAGGGCAATACGGGGGCGACGGCGCACCACCACCTCGGTGATGCCCTGTCCGGCAAGATGACCCAGTGCGGCAGCATCGAGGCGTACCCCAGCATCGAGAAGCGGCGCGCCCGCCCGAACGTCGCGGCCCCGGCGGCGTACGTTGTCACCGGCTGGAATATCCGCGGGGATAGCCGCCAGGTTGTCCTTTTCCTCGACGCGCTCCTGCATTACCACGCAGTCGGCCCCTGGCGGCAGCTCACCGCCTGTGAAGATCCGTGCGCAGCTTTTCGGCGATAGCGGCTGGACGATAGTCCCCGCGGTGATGCGCTGCGTGATCGGCAGTGACCGCCCCGCATCGTCATGATGCAGGGCATAGCCGTCCATGGCGCTGCTGTCGAAGGGCGGCACGTCGAGTCGGGCCGGCACCGCATCGGATAGCACCCGCCCCGCGGCATGGCTGCAGCTCACCAGCTCCGTCGGTAGTGGGGCGACATCCTCGAGCAGCGTGGTGAGTGCGGCCTCTATCGGTTGCAGCTCAGCCATGTTGACCCCGGCCGGGTATGACCAGGTTGGCCTGAACGTGTAGAGAGTTGCAGGGCTTGTGACGGCTGTCGGTGGTCTCAAACATGCTGGCCTCGCTCGGGTATGACCAGGTTGGCGAAGTTGCAGGGCTTGTGACGGCTGTCGAGCTGCTCTGCCAGCAGACCATCCCAGGCGGTACGACAGGCACCGCTGGAGCCTGGCAGGCAGAAGATCACCGTGGCATTGGCCAGGCCGCCCAGGCAGCGGCTCTGGATCGTCGAGCTGCCCACGTCCAGGAATGAGAGCTGGCGGAACTGTTCGCCGAATCCTTCGATGCGCTTGTCCAGCAGCACCGACACGGCTTCAGGCGTCGAATCGCGACCGGTGAATCCCGTGCCGCCGGTGGTCAGGATGACCTGAATGTCCGGGTCGGCAATCCACTCGGAGACAACCGCGCGAATACGGTAGATGTCATCGATCACGATCCGGCGCTCGGCAAGCCGATGGCCCGCCAGCTCCAGGCGCTCGGCCAGCAGGGCACCGCTGCGATCAGTGTTCAGGTCCCGGGTATCGGAAATGGTCAGCACCGCTATGGTCAGAGGTATCATCGGTTCGCTCATGACTCCTGTTGCTCCCGCTTGCGGGCCTGGAGGGCCTCGAAGGCGGCCAGCTGTTCCGGCGTGGCCTTCTGCTGATAGTGGGCTTTCCACTCCTCGTAGGGCATCCCGTAGACATATTCCCGGGCTGATTCGTAATCCAGGCCGGCGCCACGCGCCTCGGCCGCCGATACCAGCCATTTGGAGAGGCAGTTGCGGCAGAAGTCGGCCAGAATCATGAGGTCGATGTTCTGCACCTCCTTGTGCTCGTCGAGGTGCTGGAGCAAGCGGCGAAATGCCGCGGCTTCGAGCTCGGTACGGGTAGTCTCGTCGAGATTCTGCATGTAGGCGCTCCTTGTCAGGTTCGTCACAGGATAACAAAAGTGAGCGGCGTTGGTGGCCGCTGTCATGGCCTCGCGGATGTATTTCACTGGCTACAGACAGCCCTCGCCAGGGATGCGATCATGCCACCTCCCGCATACAGAACAGACACGTGGAACAGGGGTAAACGAGATGTCCTTCACCAGCTTCAGTCATGCTCGCCTGCCCACCACACTGGAAGTCGACGTGGTCGATGAATTTGGCCAGTCACGTCGCCAGGCCATTGCGGCCGAGCGTGCCCTGACGCTGTATCTCAACAAGCGTGAAATCGTCACCCTGATGACCCTGGGTGCCGACCCGGAGGCGCTGGTGGTGGGGTATCTGCGTAACCAGGGGCTACTCCAGAGCGCAGAGGATCTCCAGGCGGTCCAGGTCGACTGGGACGTGGAGGCGGCCGCCGTCGTGACCCGGCGGCTGCCGGACGACATGGAGACCAGGTTGGGGCAGCGCACCGTGACCACTGGCTGCGGGCAGGGCACGGTCTTCGGGCGACTCCTGGATTCGACTTCGCTGACACGCTTGCCCGAGACGCGACTTTCGCAGTCGGTGCTCTATGCACTCCTCGAGCGACTGGGTGACTACAACGAGACCTATCGCAGCGCCGGAGCGGTCCATGGCTGCGCGCTTTGCCGCCAGGCGGAGGTTCTGGACTTCGTCGAAGACGTGGGGCGGCATAACGCGGTGGACACGCTGGCCGGGCGCCAGTGGCTGGAAACCAGCGAGACCCGGGGCAGCGACATCTTCTATACCACCGGAAGACTGACCTCCGAGATGGTGCTCAAGGTCGCCCAAATGGGTATCAGCGTCCTGGTGTCACGTTCCGGCGTCACCCAGAAGGGCGTGGAGCTGTCCGAGCGCTTCGGCGTGCTGTTGATCGCCCGCGCCAAGGGGCGTCACTTCCAGGCGATCAATGCCGAGGCGAGGTTGGAACTGGATGACATTCCGGTACGGCGCCCGGGCGACCGCCGGTAGCGCTGCACTCAGGTGGTGTCCCCATGGGTACAGACCGAAAGCACCACGGCATCCTCCGCGCTGGTCGAGACCAGCGCGTGGCCCATGTCACTGTCGAAGTAGATGCTGTCCCCGTGGGCGAGCTGCAACGGCTCGTAGAACTCGGTGTAGAGGCAGATCCCTCCTTCCAGGACCATCAGGAACTCTTCGCCGTCATGACGCACCCATTCGCTGAACTCGTCGAAGCTGCGTGCCCGCACGATGGTCTTGAAGGGTATCATGCGCTTCTGAGCCAGTTCACAGCTGAGCAGCTCATGCTCGTAGGTGGGTGTGGGATGGTGCTCGCCCTTGCCCTGCCGGGTCAGGTCGCGGCGTCCCATGGTGCGAGGCTGGGCGCGAGGCGGTGTGAGCAGCTGTGGCAGGTCGATGTCCAGACCGTTGATCAGCTTCTGTACGGCGGTAAAGGTGGGTGATATCTGATTGTTCTCGATCTTGGACAGGGTCGAGCGGGCCAGGCCGGTGCGCTGGCTGACATCCTCCAGCGTCCACTGGTTGGCCAGGCGAAGCTCCTTGAGGCGTTCGCCGAGACGTAGTGGTTCCACGAAGGGCTTGCGACCGGATGCAATACGCAGCGCGGCCTGCTGATCGGTGGTGGCTGGCATGGGCAGGTTCACTATAGGAAACAAGTTTCTCCAAAGCGTACCATAATTGGCGCGAAACGCATTGCCATAGCGACATTTACGCACCGGATCGCGACGGGGTGTTTCCTGGCTCGGAGTAATGCGCCTCAACCGTCGAAGGGCAGGCCCAGCAGTGCACGCACGTGTGCCTCGGCACCGCGACCGAGCGAAGCGAGGTCGTAGCCTCCCTCCAGGACGGAAACCAGACGATTGTCGGCATAAAGGGCGGCGATCTCCATGGCCATATGGGTCACCCAGTAAAAATCCTCGTCCTCCAGGCAGAGCTCCGCCATGGGATCCTCGCGGTGGGCATCGAAGCCTGCCGACACCAGCACCAGCTCCGGTTTGAAGGCGTGCAGGGCCGGCAACCAGTCGTTCTCGATCTCACGGCGGAAGGCAGCACTGTCGGTACCGGCATCCAGCGGAGTGTTGACCACGTTCTGCCATTCGCTGCGCAGGTAGCGCCAGGGGTAGAAGGGGTACTGGAAGCTGGTGCAGACCAGGATGTCAGGATCGTCCTTGAAGATATCGATGGTGCCATTGCACTGATGAACGTCGAAGTCGAGGATGGCGATACGCCGGGCACCGTACTTGGCCCGGGCGTGGGCGGCACCGACGGCGACATTGTTGTAGAAGCAGAAGCCCATGGCATCGGTGGCTTCCGCGTGATGTCCCGGTGGTCGCACGGCGCAGAAGACATTGTCGGCCTGGCCGCGATAGACCTGCTCAACCCCGCGTATCACCGCGCCGGCAGCCATGCGTGCGGCCTGCAGGCTGTCGGGGTTCATCATGGTGTCACTATCCAGCGTGACGATGCCGGTTTCGGGCACGCACTTGTCCAGTGCCCTGAGATGACGTATCGGGTGAACCCGAGCCAGTTCATCCTCGGTGGCTTCACGGGCATCCGACTGCATGGTCTGCTGAAGCAGTCCCGAGAGGGAGAGACGAGCCTGGATGGCCTCGAGCCGCAGAGGGCTTTCCGGATGTTCCGGGCCCATATGGTGAAGGTGGCAGTCCGGGTGGGTAATGTAAGCCGTGATCATATGGGCGCTCCACAATGACAAGGGTCACCATAATGCCAGTAACCCCTTGCACAACAGTGTCAATAAGTCGTACACAGGATGGCAGGAACTAACTTGGCGGAGAAAGCGATTTGGGCACCCGATTCCTGCGGCACTTCTTCGAGCCGCGAACCATTGCAGTAATCGGGGCATCGGAAAAGCCTCAATCCATAGGCGGGTTGGTCATACGCAACCTGCAGGAGGCCGGCTTTACGGGCTCCATCTGGCGGTCAACCTCAAGGGCTACGCGTCGGTCTTCGGCCAGCCCTGCGTGTCCCGCATCCGTGACCTGCCCGAAACACCCGACCTGGCCGTCATCTGTACGCCGGCAAACAGCCTGCCCAAGGTGATTACCCGGCTGGGACGGCTCGGCGTCAAGGCGACCCTGGTCCTGTCCGGGGGTTCTCACCTCGACGAGGCCGGTGAGGGCAAGGCGTCCATCCGCGAACGAATGCTGGCGGCGGCACGAGAGTCGGGGATCAGGGTGCTGGGCCCGGAATGCATGGGACTGATCGTGCCGGGACGCAAGCTCAACGCCTCCTACGCCAGTCAGCCGGTCAAGGCGGGCCGGGTGGCCTACCTGGGGCAGTCGGGCATGCTCGGCAACGCCATGATCGATTGGGCCGCGGGTCGTGGCATCGGTTTCTCGCACCTCATTACCGTAGGCGACAGTGTCGATGTGATGCTTCCCGACCTGCTCGACTACATCAACCAATACTCCCCCACCCAGGCGATCCTGCTGCACCTGGAGCGCATCCAGGACTCCCTGCACTTCATGACAGCGCTGCGCGATGCCTCGCGTAACCGGCTGGTCCTCGCCATCAAGAGCGGACGGACCCCGGAGTCCGACCTCTCCAACATGCCGCCGACACCGGGTATTGCCAACCGTGACGTTGTCTTTGACGCGGCGTTTGCCCGTGCCGGCGTGGTGCGGGTCAACGATTCCGATGAGTTGTTCGATGCCTTGATGACCCTGTCCCAGATGAAACCGCTCAAGGGCGATCGGCTGGCCATCGTCTCCAACGGCCTGGGGCCGGCATTGCTCGCCATCGACAAGCTGATCAGCGCCGGGGGCAAGCTGGCGAATTTTTCCGATGAGACGCGAACAGCGCTGAAGAAAGGCGACTTTGACATGAGCAGACCCGGGGAAAACCCGGTGGATCTCGGCGGCAACGCCACGCCGGAAAAGCTGGTCGAGGTACTGGAGGTCGTTGCCGCCGACGCCGGCGTGGACGCCGTTCTGGTGGTGCATGCGCCGACTCGCCTGGCGCCCTCAAAGGTCACGGCACAGGCCGTCATCGCCAATCGCAAGCGGTTTCGCCGCAACCTGCTGACCAGCTGGATGGGGCTCGAGGCCGCACTCGACGCCCGGAATGAGTGCAGCACTGCGGGCATACCAACCTACGTTTCGCCGGAGAAGGCGGTGAAGGCCTTCATGCATATGGTCGATTATCAGCGTGTCCAGGCGCTGCTGCAGGAGACCCCGCCGACGCTTCCCTTCGCCACGACGCCTGACATCCGCGCCCGTTGCCGCACACTCATCGAGGAAGCCAAGGCCGAGGGGCGCGAGACCCTGTCACACTCCGAGACCGCCCAGGTGCTCGAGGCCTACGGCATTTCCGTTGCCCCGAGTCACTATGTACAGACACCGGAAGAGGCCTTCGGCGCGGCCGACAACATTGACGGTCCCATGGCCCTCAAGGTGGTGCATGAGGGCAACTGCCGGCCATTTCGCTACCGCCGGCAACCGCAACGGCTCTCGGCGGGCCTGCTGCAGGACCTTCACTCGCCCCAGCAGGCGGCCGACGGTGTCACACGCCTGGGGGACAAGCTACGGGAGCGGTTCCCACCGGTGAGGATTCGCGAGTACTGCCTTCAGCCCATGCAGCGGGGCAAGCACTCGATGCAGATATGCGCCGGGATCACCCGGGACCCGATATTCGGTCCACTCATCGTGTTCGGTATCGGAGGCTACAAGGTCAACGTGATGGCCGATCGCCAGGTGGCGCTACCGCCACTGAACATGACCCTGGCGGCCGATGTGGTGGGCCGCACCCACGCCGCCCGACTGATTCGTGAGCACTCCAGCGACCCGGAGCGGGACCTGAAGCGCCTTTGCCAGTTGCTGGTCCAGCTGTCGCAGATGGCTTCCGATCTGCTCGAGCTGCGCGGCCTGGAGCTCAACCCGCTGCTGTTGAATCGTGACGGCATACTGGCAGTGGACTTCGCCATGGACCTGGGGGCTCCGGCCCGTTTCGCGATCATGCCCTATCCTGAAGAGCTGCGTGAGTGGACGACGCTCAAGAATGGCATGACGGTGGAGGTGCGCCCCATACGTGCAGAGGACGCACCGCTGATCACCAATTTCCACGGCCAGCTCTCCGAAGAGAGCATCCGTTTTCGTTACTTTCACAACAAGTCCGACCTCAGCCAGCGTGATCTCTCGATTCTGTCGCATATCAACTACGACCGGCAGATGGCCTTCATCGCCGAACATCGACGAGAGGATGGCAGCAAGGAGATGCTGGGCGTTGTGAGGGTGTGGAACGATCCGGACAATATCCGGACCGAATTCTCGGTGATCGTCCGTGACGACATGGCCGGGCAGGGGCTGGGAAGCTTGCTGATGAAGAAAATGATTGCTTATTGCAAGAGCGTGGGCACCCTGGAGATGATTGGCAAGATCATGGTCGACAACCACCCCATGCGGGCGCTGATGAAGCACCTGGGCTTTCGTTGCCGCTATAACATGGAGGAACAGGTGGTGGACGCGGTGCTGCGTCTCAACGAGCCCGAGAACGAATGGCAGCGCCACCGCCTGGAGAGCTTGCCGGACTGAAGGCGCCGGTTTCCTGGTTGGCGAGGGGGGAAGAGGCCTGGTGTGTCTCGCTGCTCTCCCGGCCCCCCTCACCGAAGCGCTCAGGGCGCCATGCGGAAGAAGTGCCAGCTACCGTCGCGCAATTCGTAGCGGATACGATCATGCAGCCGGCTGGGCTGGCCCTGCCAGAATTCGATCATCTCCGGTATGACCCGGTAGCCTCCCCAATGGACGGGCCGTGGGATCTCCTGGCTTCATAGGCTTGCTCGAAGCGGTGCTGTCGCTCCTCTATCCACGTTCGGCCGGGGATGACTACGCTCTGGGTGGCGATCCAGGCACCGAGCTGGCTGGCACGCGGGCGGCTGTTGAAATAGGCGTCCGATTCGTCGTCGCCAACCAGTTCGACGCGCCCCTCGACGCGAAGCTGGCGACCCAGTGACGGCCACCAGAAGGTCAGCGCTGCATAGGGCACGTTGGCCAGCTCGCTGCCCTTGTGGCTGTGATAGTTGGAGTAGAAGACCAAACCTCTTTCGTCATACCCCTTGAGCAGAACGATCCGAGCATGGGGCAGGCCCTGGCTGTCAGCGGTGGCCAGCGTCATGGCATTGCCATCGTCGCCTTCGGCGTCCAGTGCCAGGGTGATCCACTCGTCCAGAAGCACCATGGGGTCAGCGGGCACCTTGTTCTCTTCCAGCTGGCCGCCCTCATAGTCGCGCCGTATGTCGGCGATTTTTCGTGTCATGGCGTTCTCCTAGAAAATTTTGTACATGGTCGCTTCTGCACGGCCGAAGCACAACACTCGATTCGCAACCCCCATCGGTACCCGGCAAAGCGACTCCCCCAGTGGTGCTGTTCCGCTGGTCAGGATGACGAACAGAAGTCATTGTTCGACCGGTGGCGGACGAATCGGATAGGGAAAGGGAGACCTGCGAGAGCGTACTCCATTCCGGGGTGACGATGCATCGTGCGGTGTTATCGTTTCGCTATGATTCTATTCTAGGTGAATTCCTGCGGCGACAGGGATATCCATCAGGCGAGTCAACCGCAGAGCGGCAGGGAGTCGATATGCACTATTCGGTATGGGATCTTCCGATCAGGCTGTTCCACTGGGGCTTGGTGGGTGGCGTGGGGCTGGCGTTCTACACCATGAAGCTGGGTGGTGCTCCTTTCCTGTTTCCCGTCCAGGTCCATGCCAAGGCGGGCTATGTCGTGCTGGGGCTGCTTCTGTTCCGCTGGCTCTGGGGGCTGGTCGGCAGCCCCCACGCTCGATTCCGGAACTTTCTCCATGGCCCGGCGACGATGCTCGCCTATGCTCGTCACCTGCTCAAGGGCCCGCCCCCCGTCTACGCCGGGCACAACCCGATGGGGGGGGCAATGGTGCTCATCATGCTGGTGTCGTTGACCTTTCAGGCCACAAGCGGCCTCTTCCTGACCGATGACATCTTCTTTCGTGCGCCGCTGTACGGCCTGTTTGGCCGCGATGTCAGTCGCGAACTGCAGACGCTGCACCATCTCAACGCTGACCTGCTGATGGTGCTTATCGCCGTGCACCTGCTCGCCCTGATCGTCCATCGATTGAAAGGTGAAAGCCTGGTGGTGGCCATGTTCACCGGGCGGAAGCGACTGCCGAAGGAGCCGGAGGATGCGTCTGTGGGAACGGCAGGGCGTGGGCGCCCCAACAGGTGGCTTCTGCTGGCCGCCATGGCGCTGGCGGCCGTACCGGTCATATGGCTGTGGAACGCGTGACAGGCTCAATCTGCCCGATAGTTATCGTGACAGCCGCGGCAGGTGTTGGCCACGGCGGCCACCTGTTGGCGCATGGCGCCGAAATCATCCCCCTGGGCCAGCTCGGCCAGGGTGGCGGTTTCCTCGATGAGCGTGCGCTGCCTTGATTCGAAGTCCTCCCAGTCGTCGGCGATCGCGGCCAGGGCATCGGTATCGACACCGTGGCCATCGCCGCGCAGCGATCCTTCGATGAAGCCCTCCCAGGCAGGGAGGCCAGGAAGGCGAGGTTTTCGGCTCGATGGGCAAATTCCTCGGCATCGTAGTCGATATCCCCCTGGGCCATGGCGCCCAGCGGACCAATATTCCATCCGATCACGCCAAGAGCGCTCTGACGATAGTGGATGGAATCCTCCACGTCGCTAGCCTGTGCGATGGCGGCGAAAGCAAGGCCCGCGGAAAGGCCACAGGCAACCAGGGTGGTCTTCAGTGTCAATGTCATCACGATCTTCCTGAGTGCTGGTTTTGTTGTTGTATCGGCGTAGGCGTAAACCTTAACCAAGTTAGCACGCTGTGAGAAAAGTGCATGATGGGATCAAGGATGGCTGTCCCCGCGCATCTGCCGGCTGCGGAAGCGGGCGTAGAACATGCAACCGGTAAACAGTCCCAGCGCACTGATCGCTTCGAGGCCCCCCAGCAGGCCTTGGCCGGGAAGCGTGGCAACCATGACACCCTGTGTGAAGTAGAGCAGGCTGACGAAGGCCAGCCAGGCGTGCCCCCGGGGGCGGCGACCAAGGATCGATGGCAGGAACAGGACCAGGGGCAGTATCCGAACCAGAATCGGGGTCAGAGGATTGTCGCCGGCCTGCATCGACAGACCGCTCCAGATCAACAGCACCATCAGCAAGCCGAAGCTGCCCAGCACCAGCTGGCGAGAGCGGTCGGTGAGGTTGTCGAGGCCATGGCGCGCTTCCAGATCCTCCATCCAGCGTCTCATGAGGCTCCCGTAGGCTCTGCATGGCCAAGGCCAGCCGGGCGATCCGCTTGCCCTGGGCGCGCACGAGCCGCCGTTCGCTGTCGGCTAGCGGCTGGTCGCTGCGCTGGCCTGCCACATGGCTGGCTCCGTAGGGCGTACCGCCGGCGGTGGTGTCCATCAACTCGGTCTCGCAGTAGGGGAGGCCGGCGTAGACCATGCCATGGTGCAGCAGCGGCAGCAGCATGGAGATCAGCGTGGTTTCCTGGCCGCCATGCAGGCTAGAGGTGGAGGTGAAGGCCGTGGCCGGCTTGTCGATCAGGCGCCGTTGAGCCACAGCGTGCTGGTGGTATCGATGAAGTGCTTGAGCGGGGCGGCCATGTTGCCGAAGCGAGTCGGGCTGCCCAACGCCAGTGCGGCGCAGTGTCGCAGGTCGTCGAGGCTGACATAGACGGCACCCTCCTCGGGTATCTCGGGGTCGACGGCTTCGCAGGTGGGCGAGACGGCCGGTACGGTTCGCAGGCGTGCCTCGATGCCGGAAGTCGACTCAACGCCTGCGGCGAGCTGCTCGGCCATGGTACGGGTCGCACCGTGGCGAGAATAATAGAGGATCAACACATAGGTAGGGGGTCGCGCATCTTGGCTCCTGGTGCGTGGAGAGTCTGGGCCCGGATTCAATCGTCGGCGTGCAGGAGAGCGAGCACATCTTCCGGCGGGCGGCCCAGCACGGCGCGCTTGCCATCGTCGGCGATGGGGCGTTCAAGCAGTCGGGGATGTGCCACCAGTGCCTGTATCACCTGCTCCTGATCCTGGAGATCGATGTCCAGGGATGCCCACTCGGGCTCCTGGGTTCGTATCAGTGCCTCGCCGTCCGCATCCATTCGCGACATCAGGCACGCAACTCCTCTTCGTCGAGGGGCTGGTCCAGGTAGCGGCGAATCGCCACCTCGGCACCCTTTTCCTCCAGCAGGGCGAGGGCCTGGCGGGATTTTGAGCAGCGGGGGTTATGGTAGAGCGTGATCGACATGGCGGGCTCCTCGATCCTTGGAAAGTGGCGGCTATTGTAGAAGGGGCGTCGTGCTCACCACAACTAAGGAGCCTGTCGGACTTTACGCTGATCTACTGCGAGATCCGGTCAAGTCCGTCAGGCTCCTGGCCGTCGGCTTCGAGAAGCGCCTCGACAGCAATGTCTTCGTCGGCCAGCCTGCGGTAGACCCACACCGAACGCCCGTCCGCCAGTTGCTCGGGTACGCGTGCATAGCGGATGCCCAGGCGCTCGTAGCGATCCAGCCGCTCCAGCTCATCGGCACTGACCACGATCACTTCGCCTGCCACCTGCTCTCCCGGTTCCTCCACCAGGTCCAGCCCCTCGCGGCGGAAGCCGTCCAGCACCGCTGGCTCGGATTCCCCGGCTCGGCCCATCACGATCCAGCGCACCAGCGAAAGGCGCAGGGTGCCATAGACGAAGACCGAGTGTGGCCCTTCATCGACCTCCGGCAGGTGGTCGGGGCGATCATAGGTGAAGGGGCTGAGCATGGTGAACCAGAGCCAGGCTGCGATGGCCAGCGGCAGGGCCACCGAGGCGACCAACAGGTATCGCAATCCCTGCATGGGTGTTTCCTCACGCGATATGACGCGGCTTATCCTGCCATGAGAAGACCCCTGCTGTCCGGCTAAAACGCGATTCCCGGCTCTGGTAGGATATGAGGAGCCTGTCGAACTTGACGCTGACGGAGGTGGCCCATGAATCAGTCTGCCCGTGATGACCAGGACTTCCGAGCGATGATGGGTGATGTGCGGCCGCTTTCCGCTGCCGCCAATCGGGCCAATCCAGGACGGCGGAGGCAAGATCCCACCGAGGCACAGCTTGCCCGCCGAGAGAGTGCCCAGGCCGAGACCGGCAAGGACAGCTTTCTTTCCGATGATTTCGTCGAGCTGCTACCGCCCTTCGATCCGGTCGAGTATCGGCGTGTCGGCATCCAGCAGGCTGTGGTGGACCGCCTTCGCCAAGGTGGCTATCCGGCCCAGTCGCGGCTGCTCCTGTTGCGTCGCCCGCTGGGGGAGTGTCGCCGGGTATTGCCGGCCTTCATCCACGAAGCCTATGCCCACGACCTGCGCTCGGTGCTGGTCGTGCACGGTCGCGGCCGCGAGATCGACAGCCGGCCTAATGTGCTGCGTTCCTATCTGGTCAAGTGGCTGGCCCAGTTCGAAGAGGTACAGGCGTTCGTCTCCGCCCATCAGGCCGATGGGGCCTGGGAGCCACCTGGGTGATGCTGCGCAAGAGCGAGCGGGCGAGGGCGGCGAATCGGGAGCGGCAGCAGAAACGACGCGGCTAGGCTTTCCCGAAAAGTGGCTGCGCTGAAAGCCAGGAAGCCGGCTCCAGGAAGCCGGCTTCTTGTTGGACGACGTCTGTGGCCTCAGGCAAAGGCGGCCTCTGCCTCGCGGACCGCTTCGCGCAGCCGGTGACGAAACAGCGGCTCCGGTTCGTCGACGGCCGGCTGGTAGGCGCGGCTGAAGGCGTTCAGTGCCTGGAGTGCATCTTCCAGCCACTGGTCCTCGCGCAGCGACAGGCCATCGAAGCCGCAGCGGGTCAGGAAGAAGACCTGGTCCACCAGCACGTCACCGACGGCACGGATCTCCCCCTCATAGCCGAAGCGTTCCCGCAGCAGGCGCGCCAGGCTGTAGCCACGCCCATCGGTGAACTTGGGGAAATCGATGGCGATCAGCGGCGCATCGGCCAACTCGCCGGCGAGTTCGGACGTCAGTTCCGTATCGCTGCCAAGCAGCGGGGCCCGGTTCTGGCTGTCGGCCTCTTCACGCCACTGGGACAATGGCACGATGGCGGGCCCGTCGGGGGGCGTCGACTCGGGTTCGCGAATCAGCGTCCAGCGGTCATCGGCCGGCCGTCCCTGGAAGATGAAGGGACGTGCGGTATTGGCTTGATCAGGCATAGACCCGCTCCTTGAAGGGTTTGAGGCCGATACGGCGATAGGTCTCGACAAAGGTTTCGCCCTCGATGCGCTCACCGACATAGACCTGCAGCACCTTGTCGATGACCTCGGGTACCGACTCGCGGCTGAAGGAGGGACCGAGGATCTTGCCCAACGAAGCTTCGTTGCCCTGGGCGCCGCCCAGCGAGATCTGGTACCACTCCTCGCCCTTCTTGTCGACGCCAAGAATGCCGATATTGCCGACATGGTGATGGCCACAGGCGTTCATGCAGCCGGAAATGTTCAGCTCCACCGGACCCAGGTCGTAGAGGAAGTCGAGATCTTCGAAGCGCTCCTGAATGGCATGGGCGACGGGAATCGACTTGGCATTGGCCAGGCCGCAGTAGTCGCCGCCGGGGCAGCAGATCAGGTCGGCCAGGGTGCCCACGGTGGGGTTGGCCAGACCCAGCTCGCCGAGCCGCTGCCAGAGTGCTTCCAACTGGTCAACGGCCACATCGGACAGCACCAGGTTCTGCTCGTGGGTCACCCGCAGCTCGCCGTAGCTGAATTCATCGGCCAGGTCAGCCACCTGGTGCATCTGTTCCCAGGTCAGGTCGCCGGGGGAGTGGCCGCTGCGCTTGAGCGACAGGGTCACCGCCTTGTAACCGGGCACCTTGTGGCCATGCACGTTGTTGGTCACGAAGCGGGCGAAGGCACGATTCTCGCTGCGCAGGCGCTCGAAGTCGGCAATCGCCGCTTCCCTGATCGGGCGACGCTCCGGATCGACGAAATGGTGCTCCATGTCCTCGACGGTCTGGCGTGTCAGGGTCTGGGGGCCATCCTTGAGGTGGGCCCATTCGGCATCGACGCGGCGCCGGAACTCATCCACGCCCAGCGCCTTGACCAGGATCTTGATCCGGGCCTTGAACTTGTTGTCACGGCGGCCGAACTGGTTGTAGACACGAACCAGGGCCTCCAGATAGGTCAGCAGGTGCTGCCAGGGGAGATCCTCGCGGACCACTTCGCCGATCATCGGCGTACGGCCCAGGCCGCCACCGGCCAGGACCTTGACCCTGACCTCGCCTTCGGCGTCACGCCACAGGCGCAGGCCCACGTCATGGACCTGGATGGCCGCACGGTCCTCGGCGGAACCGGTGACGGCGATCTTGAACTTGCGCGGCAGGTAGGTGAACTCCGGGTGGAACGTCGACCATTGGCGGATCAATTCGCACCAGGGACGCGGATCCACTTCCTCGTCTTCCGCAACGCCGGCGAATTGATCGCTGGAGGTGTTGCGAATGTCGTTGCCGCTGGTCTGGATCGCATGCATTTGCACGCTGGCCAGCTCGGCGAGCATGTCGGGTACCGTTTCCAGCTTGGGCCAGTTCAACTGAAGATTGGTGCGGGTGGTGAAGTGGCCATAGCCGCGATCGTAGTCGCGGGCCAGGTCGCCCAGCTTGCGCAGCTGATAGGAGGCCAGCATGCCGTAGGGTATGGCGATGCGCAGCATCGGTGCATGACGCTGGACATAGAGGCCGTTCTGCACGCGCAGCGGCAGAAACTCCTCTTCGCTCAGCCTTCCGGCCAGATAGCGGTTCATCTGGTCGCGAAACTGGGCGACGCGTTCGTTGACCAAGGTCTGATCGTGGGTGTCGTAGCGATACATTCAGCCGGTCCTGCTGCTGTGAGAGTGGCGAAGCGTCAGGGGCCACCTTAACGCCTCTGCGTTATTCTATGAAAGAATAAATATTCATATTTTTTATACTGAAAGTAATATAAGGAGTCAAGTCTGCCGACGCGACTAGACCACAAGCCGCTGCCAGCGGCGTCGCTGCCAGATAAGAACGAACCAGGCCGAATTCAGGCATCGATAGCCGAGCTGGACCCACCAGATGCCCAGCAGGCCCTGCTCGAGAACGATGCCGACCCACCAGGCCAGCGGTAAAAAGACCAGCCATTGAAGCGTGAGGGTGGTGGTCATCACGGTACGGTTGGCGCCAGCGCCTAACAGTGCTTGGCCAAGTACCAGCGCCGCCGCGTCCAGTACGATCATGGCTGCCGTGAGCTGCAGTGGCAAACGGCCGAGGGAGACCAGGGCTGGGTCGTGGAGGAACAGGCCCAGTACCAGATCGGGAAAAAACGCCATGGGCAGCGCCAGGGTCGCCAGGCAGAGCCAGGCCAGGCGTACCACGTCCCAGCCCCAGCGGTGTGCCTCCTGGTGCGCATGCTGGCCCAGGGAGTGGCCGACCAGGCTCATGGCCGCCATGCCGAGACCCACGCCGGGCAGGATTAGTAGCAGTGACAGATTGACCAGGACATGGCCTACCGCCACGCTGGCGGCATCGATCTGGCCCAGTATCCAGAACAGCACCGCGTAGCCGGCGGCGAACCACAGCTGCTGGAAGGAGTGGGGTAGCGCCAGGCGCAGGGTGGTTCTGAAGGTTGCGAGCATTGGTAGCTCGACCAGGAAACCACGCTCTCCCGCATGCCGTGCGCTGACCCGCGCCCAGATGGCCAGCCCGACGAACAGCGACAGGGTAGTGCCGGCGCCCGCACCGGAGGGTCCCATTGCCGGAAGCCCCAGGTAGCCGAAGATGAGCGCCAGGCTGGCGGCCACGTTGATCACATGGGTAACCAGGATGATGCGCAGATAGATCCCGGTCTGCTGGATGCCGTTCCAGTAGCCGCGGAAACAGAAGATCATCGCCACGGCAACCAGCGAGAGAACGCGCCAGCGGAAATACTCCACGGCCACCGCGCTCACGGCGGGGTCCTGATTGATCAGGCCGAGCAGTATAGGGGCCTGCCACAGGCAGAGCAGGACAACGGGTAGCGAGACTGCAAGGGCAATCACCAGGCCGGCATTGAGTGGCATGGCGCAGTTCGACCAGTCCTGCTCGCCATGGCGCCTGGCGGTCTGTGCCTGCACCCCGGAGGAAAGCCCGAACACCAGGGCGGTGATCAGGAACATGGCGTAGCCGCCGATACCAATGCCGGCCAGGGGCACCTCGCCGAGCGAACCGACCAGGGCCGCATCGATCAGGTTGATCAGGCTCTGGGACAGCATGCCGGCGATGATCGGCAGAGCCAGGCGCAGAATTTTCTGTCGTCGGAGCGAGTCAGGCAGCATCCGGCTTCCGGTCGAAAAGGGTGGCGGAGGAGAAGCCCTCGCGAACGAGGGCTTCCGGAGTCCGGTCAGGTCGGATCGTAGGAGAGCACCGGTGACAGCCAGCGCTCCAGCTCCTGCAGGCTCATCTGCTTGCGCTCGGCCAGGGCTTCCACCTGATCCCGAGTGATCTTGCCGGTGGAGAAGTATTTCGACTGGGGGTGCGAGAAATACCAGCCGGACACCGCTGCCGCCGGCCACATGGCGAAGTTCTCGGTGAGATCGATGCCGGCGTTCCTTGAGGCATCGAGCAGACGGAAGAGGGTGCTCTTCTCGGTGTGATCGGGGCATGCGGGGTAGCCCGGCGCTGGCCGGATGCCTGGTACTTTTCGGCGATCAGGTCGATGTTTTCCAGCCGTTCGTCCGGCACATAGCCCCAGAACTCCTTGCGTACCCGCTCGTGCATACGCTCGGCGAAAGCTTCGGCCATGCGGTCAGTCAAGGCCTGCACCATGATGGCGCTGTAGTCGTCGCCGGCGGCCTTGTAGCGCTCGGCCAGTGCCTCGACGCCATGGCCGGTGGTCACGGCGAAGCCGCCGATCCAGTCCGGCTTGCCCGACGCCTTGGGCGCCACGAAGTCGGCGAGGCTGTAGCAGACCCCGTCGCGATTCTTGGTGGTCTGCTGGCGGATATGGTGCAGTCGCTCGATGACCTGGGTACGCGACTCGTCGGCGTAGACCTCGATGACATCGTCGTCGACGCTGTTGGCCGGCCACAGGCCGATCACGCCACGCGCCTGGATGTGCTTCTCGTCGATCAGCTTGCGCAGCATCTCCTGGGCATCGGCGAAGAGACTGCGGGCGGCTTCGCCGACCACCTTGTCATCGAGGATCTTGGGATACTTGCCGGCCAGTTCCCAGCTCATGAAGAAGGGGGTCCAGTCGATGCGCTCGATCAGTTCCTCGATATCATAGTTGTCGAACACCTTCAGCCCGGTGATGGCGGGGCGGGGCGGGGTGTAGTTGGCCCAGTCGATGGGCAGCTTGCGCTGGCGGGCCTCGGCATAGCTGAGGTCCGCCGCCTTGGGCCGGCGCCGGGCGTTGCGCTCGCGCACCTGGTCGTACTCGGCGCGGATCTCGGCGACATAGCTTGGCTTCAGCGCGGGCGAAAGCAGCTTGCCGGCCACGCCCACGGCGCGGGAGGCGTCCGCCACGTAGATCACCGGGTGCTCGTAGCCGGGCTCGATCTTCACCGCGGTATGGGCCTTGGACGTCGTGGCCCCGCCGATCAGCAGCGGCAGCTCGAAGCCCTGTCGCTGCATCTCCTTGGCCACATGGACCATCTCGTCCAGGGAAGGAGTGATAAGCCCCGACAGGCCGATGATGTCGGCGTTCTCCGCCCTGGCGGTCTGGAGGATCTTTTCCGCCGATACCATGACGCCGAGGTCGACCACATCGTAGTTGTTGCACTGCAGGACCACGCCGACGATGTTCTTGCCGATATCGTGGACGTCGCCCTTCACCGTGGCCATGACGATCTTGCCCTTGGCCTTGGTGTCCTCGGTCTTCTCCGCCTCGATATAGGGGATCAGGTAGGCCACCGCCTGTTTCATGACCCGGGCCGACTTGACCACCTGGGGCAGGAACATCTTGCCGGCACCGAACAGGTCGCCGACCACGTTCATGCCGTCCATCAGGGGGCCTTCGATCACCTCGATGGGGCGCTTGGCCCGCTGCCGTGCTTCTTCGGTGTCGTCTTCGATGTAGACGGTAATGCCCTTGACCAGGGCATGGGAGATGCGTTTCTCCACCTCCCAGCTACGCCACTCCAGGTCCTCCTTCTTGGCGGGGCCGCTGCCGTCTCCCTTGTAGCGGTCGGCGATATCGAGCAGCCTCTCGGTGCCGTCGGGGCGCCGGTTCAGGACCACGTCCTCCACCGCGTCGCGCAATTCCGCAGGCAAGTCGTCATATACGGCCAGCTGACCGGCATTGACGATACCCATGCTCAGGCCGGCGCGGATGGCGTGATAGAGGAAGGCCGAGTGAATCGCCTCGCGCACCGGGTTGTTGCCGCGAAACGAGAACGAGACGTTGGATACGCCGCCCGAGACCATGGCGTGGGGCAGGTGCTCGCGGATCCAGCGGGTGGCCTCGATGAAGTCCACCGCATAATTGTTGTGTTCTTCGATGCCGGTGGCGATGGCGAAGATGTTGGGGTCGAAGATGATGTCTTCCGGGGGGAAGCCCACCTCGTCGACCAGAATCTGGTAGGCGCGCTGGCAGATCTCCGTCTTGCGGGCGAACGTATCGGCCTGGCCCTGCTCGTCGAAGGCCATGACCACCACGGCAGCACCGTAGCGCCGGCACAGGGTCGCCTGCTCCCGGAAGGCGTCCTCGCCCTCCTTCATGGAGATGGAGTTGACCACTGCCTTGCCCTGGACGCACTTGAGGCCGGCCTCGATGATCTCCCACTTGGAGGAGTCGATCATGATGGGCACCCGGGCGATGTCGGGCTCGCCGGCGATCAGGTTGAGGAAGCGCACCATGGCTTCCTCGGACTCCAGCATGCCCTCGTCCATGTTGATATCGATGACCTGGGCACCGTTCTCCACCTGCTCCAGGGCCACCTCCAATGCCGTATTGTAGTCCTCGTCGACGATCAGGCGCTTGAAGCGAGCCGAGCCGGTGACATTGGTACGCTCGCCGACGTTGACGAACAGCGAGTCCTTCTCGATGTTGAAGGGCTCGAGGCCGGACAGGCGGCAGGCCCTCGGGCGCTCGGGCACCTGTCGCGGAGGCATGCCCTGGATGGCGGCATGGATGGCGGCAATGTGCTCCGGGGTGGAGCCGCAGCAGCCCCCGATGATATTGACCAGGCCGCTCTCGGCGAACTCGGCGACGATGGCGGCCATTTCCTCCGGCGTCTGGTCGTATTCGCCGAACTCGTTGGGCAGGCCGGCGTTGGGGTGCGCGGAAACGAAGGTGTCGGCCTTGGTGGAGAGCTCTTCCACATAGGGGCGAAGCTCCGCAGCACCCAGGGCGCAGTTGAGTCCGATGGAGAGCGGTTCGGCGTGGCGCACCGAGTTCCAGAACGCCTCGGTGGTCTGGCCGGATAGCGTGCGCCCCGAGGCATCGGTGATGGTACCCGAGATCATGACAGGCAGGCGTTCACCGCGATCGGCAAACAGTTCCTCCAGGGCGAAGATGGCCGCCTTGGCATTGAGGGTGTCGAAGATG
Organism: Halomonas sp. BC04; assembly: GCF_000568385.1. Taxonomy (NCBI): domain Bacteria; kingdom Pseudomonadati; phylum Pseudomonadota; class Gammaproteobacteria; order Oceanospirillales; family Halomonadaceae; genus Halomonas; species Halomonas sp. BC04. Next base: position 5,734 of record NZ_AZQX01000323.1, on the reverse strand, counting down.
GTCTCGATCATGATCAGGTCGGCGCCACCCTCGATCAGCGCTTCGGCCGCTTCATAGTAGTTCTCGCGCAGGGCATCGAAAGTGACGTTGCGCTTGGATGGGTCGTTCACATCCGGCGACAGCGAGGCGGTGCGTGAGGTCGGCCCCAGGACACCGGCCACGTAGCGTGGCACGCCGGTCTCGCTGGCCACGGCGTCGCACACTTCGCGGGCCAGTCGCGCCGACTCCCGGTTCAGCTCGGGGACCAGCTCCTCCATGCCGTAGTCGGACTGGGAGAGGCGAGTGCTGTTGAAGGTGTTGGTCTCGATGATATCCGCCCCGGCCTCCAGGTACTGCCGATGAATTCGCGTCACCAGGTCGGGGCAGGTCAGGGCCAGCAGATCGTTGTTGCCCTTGAGATCCGAGGGCCAGTCGCTGAAGCGCTCTCCGCGGAAATCGGCCTCATCGAGTTCTGCATTCTGCAGCATGGTACCCATGCCACCATCAAGCATCAGGATACGCTGACCGAGTTGTTCGGTGAGAGAGGCAGTCAAGGCAGAGGGAACGGCGGCCATGGGTGGGATCGGTCTCCAGCGAAGTCACGGGTAGCCGGCCACGCAGGCGCCTCTGGGCGTCTTCTTTGGCGGGCCGAGTCGGCCCTTATGTTACCAAAAGCGGCGGCGCGAGGGCAGGGCTGATCAAAAACCGACCAAAATAGTCGGGATTGTCTCGCCGCCCGGTTTTGCTTACCATGAGGGCATATCAATACGGCCTGCCCGACTGGGCAGCGACCAGAGCAGCGAGAACACCATGAGCGAGACTATCCAGATTACCGACAGTGCCCAGGATTACCTTGCCGAACTGCTGGAGAAGCAGAACGTCGAGGGTATCGCCGTGCGCATCTTCATTACCCAGCCCGGTACGCCCTATGCCGAGACCTGTCTGGCCTACTGCCGGCCGGGTGAGGAGGAGCCCACCGATGAGCGGGTCGAGCTGGAAAAGATCAATGTGTTCCTGGACAAGAACAGCCTGGCCTTCCTCGACGAGGCGGTGGTCGATTTCAATGCCGACCGCATGGGGGGGCAGCTGACCATCAAGCGCCCAACGCCAAGATGCCCAAGGTCAACGCCGACAGTCCCCTCGAGGATCGGGTCAATTATATTCTCTACAGCGAAATCAACCCCGGCCTGGCTGCCCATGGCGGCGAAATCAAGCTGACCGAGTTGACCGAGGACAAGGTGGCGGTGCTCGCGTTCGGCGGCGGCTGCCAGGGCTGCGCCGCGGTCGACCTGACCCTGAAAGAGGGGGTCGAGAAGACCCTGATGGAGCGAATTCCCGAGCTGGCCGGCATTCGTGACGTCACTGACCATACCGACACCACGAACGCCTATTACCGCTGAGGCCGTACGACACGCGAGGCGTGTCTGCTGAGGATAGCCTGAGAGCCGCCGATGTTATCGGTTCTCTCCCTTGCTACTGTCGATCGTGCCCCTGTCGACTGATTCTTTTGAAGGCTCCGCCGTGGCGGGGCCTTTCTTCGTCCCGGGAGACACCGGCTCCTTCGCCTGGTGTCGCTCGTCGCCCTGCCAAAGCCGGCGGCTGATCTCGGACTCCAGCAGGCGCAAGCGGCTGGCCTGCTCTTCCAGATGGCGTTTCTGGTCGTCGATACGCGCCTGAAGCAGCGTCTGCTCGTGGCGCATGGTGTCGGCGCGCTCTTCGGCCCGGGTCCGGGACCACTGGGTTTCCCGGTGCTGTTTCTCCTCCCTGGCCAGCGCAGCACGCATCTCCTGCAGCTCCTGCTTCAGCGCCTCCTGGCGGCTTTCCAGCTGTCGGAGGTTGGCCGCGTAGCGCTTCTCACCGGCCAGGCGCTCCTGGCGGGCCTCGTCCAGCAGGCTCATCAGCCTCGCTTCGGCGGCTTCGTGACGCTGCTCTTCCTGTTGCTGGCGGGCCTGGTGCTGCGCTTCCCGTTCCCCCAGGGCCTGCTGGTGGGTCTGAAGCTGCAGTTCGCTTTCCGCCTGAAGTCGCTCCAGCTGCTGGAGGCTGCGGGCGAGTCGCTCGCCGAGCCGGCGAGCCTTCTCGAGAGCCTGGTCGCGCTCGACTTCTGCAGTGGCCAGGGCTGCGCTGCGCGCTTCCAGCCGCTGCTCGATGCTGGCCAGGTGCGCGGAGAGTGCAGCCTCGCGCTGTTCCGCATCCTCGGCCTGGCGCCTGGCATCCTGAACGGCATCCCTGGCAGCCGTGACTTCGCGATCGGCCGCTTCACGGTATTCGGCAAGGGCGTTTCCGGCGGCATCCTGCGCCTTCTCCCAGAGCCCCTCGGCCAACTGCTGGATCGGCTCGGGCATGCCCTGTGTGGGCGTGGTCTCGACCCGCTCCTCACGTCGCGCGCGCCATTCACGCAGGTGATCGCTGATGGTGGTGAAGCTACCGGTCCCTAGCACATCCCTGATCTTCTGCACGCTGGGGGCTTCCCCCTTGGCCATCAACGCATCGATGGCCTGCTTCACGTCTTCGTACTGTACACCGCTGCGTGCCATGGCGTTCTCCTGGCGTCATCCGTGTTTCGTGCCTGGGCAAGACCGCTGCTAGGTGTCCTAACTGTCTAGCGGCCTGCCTCATCGACCGTTGTCGATAGTTTAGTGCCAGCCGTGCAGAAGGGGAAGATAATTACATGATAAATATTACGTAAAATACGTTACGATATGTAATAAAATTCAAGATTACCCGTCTTATCTTGATTTATTTTCCATGCCGTTGGGATACTGGCCGGCAAGGAGCAGGGTCGGCATTCATGTCGAGCTGCGCTGGGGGCAAGCGAGGAGAAACAGTGACGCAACAGAAGATCCATCAGAGCGCACGCGGGGGCTGGCCAGTGCCGGCGGGCGAGCTGCTCCCCACCGGGCCGACCGGGCAGGGTGCTCATATTGCCGTTAGCAGCGATGCGGAGGCGGTGGGGCAGTGGCTGGCCGAGTATCGCGCCAGCCCGCAGACGCTGCGTGCCTACAAGCGTGAAGCCGAGCGGTTGCTGCTCTGGCTGGGCGAGAGGGGGACGGGGCTGGGTGAGCTCAGGCGCCAGGATCTCGATGCCTACGAGGCCTTCCTTGCCGACCCGCAGCCCAGTGAACGCTGGGTCGGGCCGTCGCGCCCCCGGCACTCCCCGCAATGGCGCCCGTTTCGCGGGCCGTTGTCACCGGCCAGCCGTCGGCAGAGCCTGGTGATTCTGCAGGGCCTGTTCGCCTGGCTGGTCGAGGCGGGGTGGGTGGCACACAATCCATTTCGCCTGATGCGCGACAAGCGCCGTCGCCTCGACAATCGCCAGGGGAGGGTCGAGCGCTACCTGGAGCGCCCCCTGTGGGACTGGCTCTGGCAATGGCTGGAAAGGCCGCCGGATGAGGGCGCGGGTGCCAAGGCCCGCTTCCATCACGCCCGGCGCCGCATGATCTTCGGCTTCGCTACCTGCTTGCGCCACGTATCAGTGAAATGGCGGCGACGCGCATGGATGACTTTGCCATGCGGGAGGGGCGCTGGTGGTGGCGGGTCGTGGGGAAGGGGGACAAGCTCGCGCACATTCCGGTACCCCAGGACATGCAGCAGCTGTTGGGGGAGTGGCGCACTCTCCTGGGCCTGAGTCCCATGCCGGAACCCGGCGAGGATACGCCCCTGCTGCGTGGGCTGGATGGCCGCCGTGGCCTGGGCGACAACCAGCTCTATCGCCTGATTCGCGAGGCCTTCGGCGACGCTGCCGGGACGCTGGCAGCAGAGCAGGGTGGCCAGGGGGAGGTCCAACGGCTACGCCAGGCAACGCCCCATTGGCTGCGACATACGGCCCTGACCCACCAGGCCCAGGCCGGCGTGGAGCTTCGCTACCTGGCGAGTACCGCGCGCCACGCCCGGCTGGACACCACGGCCCGCTACCTGCATGCCGAGGATGAGGAGTGGCATCGCCAGTCGTCGCTGCACGGGTTGCCCGGTGGGGCGGACGAAACCCGGGATGAGCCGGTATAATGATCACCATGCCAACCACGGAGTTCCCATGACGACAGAAGCCACCGCCGAGCAGGCACAGCAGGAACTGCTGGACGAGTTCGAGATATTCGACAACTGGATGGACCGCTACCAGTACATCATCGACATGGGCAAGCAGTTGCCGGCATTTCCCGAAGAGTGGAAAACCCCCGAGCGCAAGATCCAGGGCTGCCAGTCGAATGTCTGGATGCACTATCGCCGCGAGGGCGATGTGCTCCACTTCGACGCCATCTCCGATGCGGCCATCGTGTCAGGCCTGATTGCGGTGCTGCTGCGCATCTACAGCGGACGCCCGGCACGGGAAATTTGCGCGACCAGTCCGCACTTCATGCAGGATCTTGGCCTCGACAAGCATCTCTCGCCAACCCGCAGCAATGGGCTTCACGCCATGCTGAAGACGATCTACGAAGTGGCGGACCGGGAGGCGGCGGCCTGAGCCTGTCGTCTTGACGTGTGGGCTCCTGCCGCCTGCCGGTGACGCTCCCGAGTCAGGATGCCCTCGGCATCGAGGCCCGCAATTGAGGCACTCTTGGCCACAGGTATCTCGCCGGCCAGCTGCAGCGCCAGATAGCGGCCGCAGCAGACACGCAGGAAAGAGGCGAAGTTGTCGAGATCATGTCCCCGCCTCTGCGCTCTCCCGGGAGAGATTCGCCACGAGCTGGCTGAGCGTGAGGTCGTCACGCCTGCCGACCTCCTCGAGCACCTCCCAGAAGAAGCGCTCCAGCCGAACGCTGGTCGAGACACCGTACAAACGCATGGAGCGGGTCTGGGGCTCCCAGAGCTCCGGCTCTGCGCCGATGAAGAGCCTGCACATGCTGTTTCCTCCCTCGCCGGCCTGCCCGGACACCCTTCATCATGGCGCCGGGCACGGGCCAGGACAAGGAAATCAGGTCTCGATGCGGGTCCCCAGCACCGACAGGAACTGGGCCAGCCATGCTGGATGGGCCGGCCACGCCGGGGCGGTGACCAGCTTGCCATCGGTAACGGCATCGTCGACGGCTATGTCGGCGTAGTGTCCGCCGGCCAGCTCCACCTCGGGACGGCATGCGGGGTATGCCGCACAGGTACGACCCTCAAGTACCCTGGCGGCCGCCAATAGTTGGGCCGCGTGACAGATCGCCGCCACCGGCTTGTCGGCGTCGAAGAAGTGGCGCACCAGCTCGATGACCTTGTCGTTCAGGCGCAGGTATTCGGGCGCTCGTCCGCCGGCAATCACCAGCCGTCATAGTCGGTCGGATCAACATCGGCGAAATCGGCATTGAGGGTGAAGCGATGCCCTGGCTTTTCAGTGTAGGTCTGATCGCCCTCGAAGTCGTGAATGGCGGTGGCGATGCTGTCGCCGGCCCGCTTGTCGGGACAGACGGCATCGACACGATGGCCCACGGCCTGCAGGGCCTGGAAGGGCACCATCGTTTCATAGTCCTCGGCGAAATCGCCACATAGCAAGAGCAAACGTTTGGCGGACATTGGCGTATCTCCTGATCGGCTCGTTGTGATTGGGTTGCCGTTGACCAGTCTGGCACGGCTGGGCCGGAGGAGGGTGTTAGCGGGCTACTACAGCGGACTCAGGGAATCAGACATTCGACACTGGGGGGGCAGCAGGGAGATCAGCGCTCAGGGGCGCGCTCGGTGGGCCGGCAGCAGAAGTGTTCGTCGAGCTCAGGGTCGTCGCGGCAGAGCCGTTCGCTGGGACCGCCCGGGACCGGTCGATGCCGCCCTTGCTGCCGGGGTG
>NZ_AZQX01000322.1:0-9334 GCF_000568385.1 Halomonas sp. BC04 | reverse complement strand
AGCCGTCCATGAGCGCCATCATTACACCCGACATCTGCGACGCCCACCCCGAAGTACAGGTACTCGATCCCGTCTTCGTCAACTTCGGTGGCCGCGAGGCATTCTGCGGACCGGTGCGTACCGTGAAGTGCTTCGAGGATAATTCGCTGGTCAAGGAGGCGGCTGCCGAACCCGGCGATGGCGCGGTGCTGGTCGTGGACGCCGGCGGTTCGCATCGCTGCGCCATGCTGGGCGACATGATCGCCGAGCAGGCGGTCGACAACGGCTGGGCCGGCGTGGTGATGTACGGCTGCGTGCGCGATGTCGACGTGCTCGCCGAAACCGACCTGGGCGTTCAGGCGCTTGGCACCCACCCGCGCAAGAGCGACAAGCGCGGCGAGGGACAGCGAGATGTGCCGGTCACCTTCGCCGGCGTCACCCTGAAGCCCGGCCAGTGGCTGTATGCCGACAACAACGGCATCGTGGTCGCCGAAGAGCGCCTGAATCTGGAGGGGTGAGATAGTAGCGCTGCCAAGCTTTGCAACACCGCTGGGAGGCCTTCGGCCTCCACGGCAGGAAAAAACAGCTGTAGGAGGACGATTTATCGCACGACTGGCGCCGCAGGCGCCCGGCGGAGGCCACGGCGTTGGCGTTGGTCGCCACCATCGGCAACACCGCCGGGAGGCCTTCGGCCTCCAGTCGTGATCTGAAGAGTCTCCTACAAGATGGGGTGGCAGCGTTGGCGGTTATCACCACCCTCGCCCTTGCCTTATCCACTTTTTCAATGCCACTCTAACATCATGAATCCCAACAACTCGCTACCGTGCTGACACCATCTTCGCTGGCAATGGACGTGATGCGCAGCCTGCGCGAGCACTTGCGCCCGTTGGTGGCGTACCATCTATTCTTCACCCTGCTCGCTTCGAGCCTGCTGCTGCCGTCCGCTGCATGGGCCTTGACCAGCCTGCTTGGCCGCATCAGCCAACCGGTCATCACCAACGCGGAGCTGCTGGACCTGCTGCTGACGCCGTCCGGCATCCTCTGGGCGCTGGCGGCGATCGGCATCGTGTTCGTGGTGCTCTTCCTGCAGCAGGCGGGGATGATCCTGGTGGCGGTTCGACGCCGCAACAACCATTACCAGCTCGCTTTCATCGCCCTGTGGCAGACCCTGCATCGGGCGCCGGCGCTGATCGGGCTGGTGGTGTTTCAGGTGGGGGCCCACCTGCTGCTGATGCTGCCGGTGTTGCTGCTGCTCGGCTGGCTCTATGATCTGATCATCGGCGGACTCGACCCGTATTACGTGCTCCGGGTCCGCCCCCCTGCGTACTGGCAATACCTGGCCGCCGCCACGCCCCTGGTCGCGGGCTGGGCCTTCGTGGCGGCGTCGCTCTACTTCCGCTGGATCCTGGCGCTGCCCATCGTCACCCTGGAACAGACATCCCCACTGGCCGCCTTGAAACGCAGTCGCGAGCTGACCCGTGGCAGCAAGGGACGCGTGGCGCTCGTCGTGCTGGGCCTGCTGCTGGTGATCATTGCCCTGCCCTTCATCGCTTCCTGGATCTTCGATCGTATCTTCACGCCCATGCTCTGGTGGCTGCCGGAACGCAATGCGGTGCTGATTCCGGCCATGCTGGGCTACTTGACCGGCTATGTGCTGGTAACGCTGGCCATTACCTTCGTCGGTATCGCTGCCAACGCGCTGCTGTCGGCCTGCCTCTATCTGCGGCTGGCCCACCGGGAGCCCCGCCCCGCTCCACCGCCGCCAGACGCCCATCCTGGCCGCCTGGCCTGGGGCGTTGAGCTGGGGGTGGTGATCTTCGCCCTGGCCCAGGCCTGGTGGATCGTCAATAGTTTCGAGCTGCGTGATGACGTGACCAATATCGCCCACCGCGGCAGCTCCATGGCCGCGCCGGAGAATACCCTGGCGGCTGTCGAGCGGGCGATTGTGGACCGGGCAGACTACGTCGAGATCGACGTGAGATTGACCGCCGATGGTGAGGTCGTGGTCTACCATGATCGCAGCCTGCAGCGGCTCACCGGAGACCCCCGCAATGTCCGCGACCTGACGCTGGAGGAGCTGCAGGCCTTCGATGTGGGCAGCTGGTTCGGCGACGCCTTCATCGGCGAACGCATTCCCACCCTGGATGAGACGCTGGAGACGGTGAGGGGGCGCAGCGCCCTGATGATCGATATGAAGCCCGATCCTGGCGCTGAGCTCGCACTGGTTGAGGCGGTGCTGGAATCGATCCAGCGAGAAGCGACGGCAAGGGAACAGTGCCTGGAAATGCTCTCGCCGGCACAGTCAACGACCCGCTGCGGAAATCCCGATGTGATCAGCGAAACCCGCGTCGCGGTGATGTCACCGGGCGTCGTCCAGATGGTGAAGGAGCGGGAGCCCGAGCTTCGCGTCACTCTCCTGGCCCAACTGGTCATGCCGGGCACTCTGGAGCGGCGTGGCTTCGATGCACTGGGCCTGCGGCATAATCGCATCACCGAGAACGAGATTCGCCTGGCCCGTGAGCTGGGCTACGAGGTCCATGCCTGGACGGTCAACGACCGGGCTCGCATGTCGCAACTGATCGACCTGGGCGTGGACGCCATCATCACGGATTACCCGGACCGCCTTACCGAGCTGATGCGGGACCGTCGTGAACTCAGCGATGGCGCCCTGCTGCTGGTCAAGCTGCGCAACTGGTTGCGGAGGTGATTGTCAGTCACCCATGCCTCAGTCTCCCATGACGATGCCTTCACGCCGGGGATCGCTCCGCCGAAGAAGCCCTCCTCGGTTTTCATGATCGCCTGGAGCCCGCTTGTCAGTTCACGCTCGCTGGCCTCATGACCACGCTCGTTCAGGCTTCCAGCACCGATGCATCGAAGCGGCCCTCCTCCAGGAAAGCCGGCCCGCCGAGGGTGATGGCATGGGGCAGGTCGAGTGCCTCCTGGGCGTTCAGCCCCCAGTCAAGCATGGCCACCAGCGCCTTGGCCGTATAGTGGATGATCGCCGCTCCTCCCGGCGAGCCGAGGCTCGCAATCAGCTCATCGCTTTCCCGATCGAAGACCAGGGTCGGGCTCATGCTCGAACGCGGCCGCTTGCCGGCCTCCACCCGGTTGGCGATGGGGGTGCCATCGGCATCCAGGGGCCGGAAGGAGAAGTCCGTCAGCTCATTGTTGAGCAGGTAGCCGCCCGGCAGGCCGGTACCGCCATCGGCCAGCATGCGCGAGCCGAAGGCTGACTCGATGGTGGTGGTCATGGCCAGGCCATTGCCCGCCTCGTCGATGATGCTGATGTGGCTGGTGCCGTATTCCGGCTGGCTTGGCTGTACCGCCCAGGCAGTTTCGATGTCGCCGGGGTTGCCCGGCCGGGCGCCATTCGGCCCCATGCTCTGCTCCTCGATGAGCTCGGCACGCAGGGCGAGATAGTCGGGCTCGAGCATGGTGGTCCAGCGCCCTCCCGGGGGATCGACGAAGTCCGGATCGGCGATGTACTTGCCACGGTCGGCAAAGGCGAGGCGCGAGGCTTCCAGGAAGCGATGCGTCCATTCGACGCTCGGCTGGTCCTCTTCCAGGGGCGCCTCCAGTGCCGGCAGATGCTCCATGGTTCCCAGGATCTGCATGATGGTCAGGTGGCCCGACGACGGTGGCGGAAAGCCGCAGACACGATAGGCCTGCCAGTCGGTGCAGATGGGGTCGCGCTGCTTGGCGACATAGGTCGCCATATCCTCGAGGCTGATGGCGCCCGGACGATCCCGGTGGCCCTGGACCCGATGGACCAGGTCCTCGGCAATGTTGCCGGTATGCATCGCCTTGCTGCCATTTTCGGCAATCTTGCGCAGGATGGCGCCCAGCGCAGGGTTCTTGAGCAGATGCCCCTCCTCGAGGGGCTCCCCGGCTTCGTTATAGTAGAAGGCGCCGCCCCGTGAGTCGTCGCGTAGCCGCTCCTCCCCGGCCAGGCTGGTGTGTAGCCGATGGCTGACGGGGAATCCCTCTTCGGCGAGGGTGATGGCGGGGGCGAACAGCTCTGCCAGGGCAGCTTGCCATACTCACCGTGAGCCTTCTCCAGCATGCGCACGGTACCCGGCACGCCAACCGAAAGTCCGCTTGCCGCGGCATCCATGAACTCGAGCGGTTCGCCATCCCCATTGAGGAACAGCGATTCACTGGCGGCCCGAGGCGCCGTTTCGCGACCATCGAAGGCCGTGACGTCGCTGCCGTCGAAGTGCATCAGGAATGCACCGCCACCGATGCCGCTGGACTGGGGCTCCACCAGCGTCAGCACCATCTGCACGGCAATGGCGGCATCCACCGCCGAACCGCCGGCCCGGAGTACCTGGTAGCCGGCATCGGTGGCGAGCGGATTCGCCGCTGCCACCGCGAAGCGCTCGGTCGCCCGAGCCAGGCGTTCTCGCTGTAGCCGGACGCCTGTTCCGGATCGATGGCGGGGGCCGAGTACTCGAACGTAACGTCAGCAAGGGCGACAAGCGGCAAACCGAGCATGGTTGCGGATACAACGATGCCCAACCAGCTGCGGCGCAAAGAAACTGTCTGATGAACCATTTGAGGGCCCTCGGTAACTCCGTGTAAGAGGTATACAGCATAGGCGAAAAAAGGCCCGTTTGACGACAATCAAACGGGCTCTTGGGTGACTCGGTGTTGTCGCGACTATGCGATGGTTTCCACGCGTTGGTTTCTACGCGATGGCTTCTACGCGATGGTTTCTCCCGCCAGCATGAACCAGGTTTCCAGTACCGCATCCGGGTTCAAGGATACAGAGTCGATGCCCTGCTCCATCAACCACTTGGCCAGATCCGGATGATCGGAAGGGCCCTGGCCGCAGATGCCGACATACTTTCCCTGTGCCTTGCAGGCCTGGATTGCCATGGAAAGCAGCTTGAGCACCGCCGGGTTCCGCTCATCGAAGAGATGAGCGACGATGCCGGAGTCGCGGTCCAGGCCCAGGGTCAACTGAGTCAGGTCGTTGGAACCGATGGAGAAGCCATCGAAGTGCTCGAGGAACTCGTCGGCCAGCAGCGCATTGGCCGGCAGCTCGCACATCATGATGACCTTCAGGCCGTTGTCGCCCCGCTTCAGGCCGTTTGCGGCCAGCAGTTCTACCACTTCCCGCGCCTCGTCGGTGGTGCGCACGAAGGGCACCATGATCTCGACGTTGTCGAGGCCCATCTCGTCGCGCACCCGCTTCAGCGCCTTGCACTCCAGCTCGAAGCAGGGACGGAAGGCGTCGGAGATGTAGCGGGAGGCGCCGCGGAAGCCCAGCATGGGGTTCTCTTCCCCGGGCTCGTAGAGCTTGCCGCCGATCAGGTTCTCGTATTCGTTGGACTTGAAGTCCGATAGCCGCACGATGACGCGTTCCGGGTGGAAAGCGGCTGCCAGGGTCGAGATGCCCTCGACCAGCTTGTCCACGTAGAAGGTCACCGGGTCGGCATAGCCGGCGGTGCGCATGTCAATGGTCTGCTGCAGCTCCAGCGGCAGGGTGTCGTACTCGAGCAGCGCCTTGGGGTGAACGCCGATCATGCGGTTGATGATGAACTCCAGCCGCGCCAGGCCGACGCCGGCATGGGGCAGCCCGGCGAAGCCGAAGGCACGATCGGGGTTACCCACGTTCATCATGATCTTGAACGGGATCTCGGGCATGGCGTCGACGGTGGAGACGCGACGATCGTAATCGAGCAACCCTTCGTAGACGTGGCCGGTATCGCCTTCGGCACAGGAGACCGTGACGTCACGCCCATCCTGGAGGGTGTCGGTGGCATCGCCACAGCCCACCACGGCCGGGATACCCAGCTCACGGGCGATGATCGCCGCATGGCAGGTGCGGCCGCCGCGGTTGGTGACGATCGCCGAGGCGCGCTTCATGATCGGCTCCCAGTCGGGATCGGTCATGTCGGTGACCAGGACATCCCCAGCCTTGACCTTGTCCATATCGTCCGGCGAGAAGACGACCTTCACCGCACCGCGCCCGATGCGCTGGCCGATGGCCCGTCCGGTGACCAGGGTGCGGCCCTTCTCCTTGAGGTGGAAGCGCTCCAGCTTGCCGCCCTCCAGCTGGGAGACCACGGTCTCGGGGCGCGCCTGGACGATATAGAGCTCACCGTCGTCACCGTCAAGCGCCCACTCGATGTCCATGGGCCGGGCGTAGTGCGCCTCGATGGTCATCGCCTGGCGCGCCAGGGCCATGACCTGCTCGTCGTTGATGCAGAAACGGGCGCGATCCTTGAGGGGAACATCCACGGTGGAGACCGACTTGCCGGCACTGGCATCGTCGCCATAGACCATCTTGATCAGCTTGGAGCCCAGGTTGCGACGCAGCACGGCCGGGCGACCGGCGGCCAGGGTCGGCTTGTGTACGTAGAACTCATCCGGGTTGACCGAGCCCTGCACCACGGTTTCGCCCAGGCCCCAGGAGGCCGTGACGAAAACCGCGTCGCGATAGCCGGACTCGGTGTCCAGGGTGAACATCACGCCGCTGGCGCCGGTTTCCGAGCGCACCATCTTCTGGACGCCCGCCGACAGCGCCACATTCTCGTGGGCATAGCCACGGTGCACCCGGTAGGAGATGGCGCGATCGTTGAACAGGGAAGCAAAGACCTCGTGCACGGCTCGCTTGATGTTGTCGAAGCCTTCGATATTGAGGAAAGTCTCCTGCTGGCCGGCGAAGGAGGCATCGGGCAGGTCCTCCGCAGTGGCCGAGCTGCGAACGGCCGCCTTGAGATTGGGATGCTGAGTAGCCAGCTTGTCGTAGGCGGTGCGCAGGTGCTGCTCGAAGGTAGGAGGCAGTGGCGTGTCGATCACCCACTGGCGGATCTCGGCTCCGACACGCGACAGCTCGGTGACGTCGTCGACGTCGAGCCGGTTGAGGGCCTGGTTGATGCGCTCGTTGAGCCCCTCGTGGGCCAGGAACTCGCGATAGGCGTGGGCGGTGGTGGCGAAACCGCCGGGGACTGTGACGCCGGCTCCCGACAGGTTTGAGATCATCTCACCCAGGGAGGCGTTCTTGCCGCCGACCCGTTCCACGTCGTCCATGCCTAGCTGGTCGAACCACAGGATGTAATCTTCCACGAGACCCCCTTGATCTTCGAAGCCTTGTCACAGGCAAATGATGCAATGGTCGACACCTTAACCGGATGTTTCCATATTCGCCATTGGTCTAACATCGAAGTCACTGGAGGATTTTTACAACAGTTGCCCCTTTTCCTGCATTTTTGTAGTGGCTTGTGGACAGTGCAGCGAATAAACCACGCCTTGCCCGGGGCGCCAGCAGCCCCGACAATGGAAACGTCCCTATCAATGGAAATCGACCCTGCCATGCCACGTACCGCCTTCTTCATTTCCGACGGCACCGGCATCACCGCCGAAAGCCTCGGTCGCAGCCTTCTGGCACAGTTCGAGAATGTCGAGCTGCGCATGCTCACCAAGCCCTACATCGACACCGTCGAAAAGGCACGCACCCTGGTCGAGATCATCGAAGCCACGGCGGTACGTGACGGCGAGCAGCCGATCATCATCGACACCATCGTCGATGAAGGCATACGCGATGTGATACGCGGCGCCACCGGATTCAAGGTCGATATCTTCTCCACCTTCCTCAAGCCGCTGGAGCAGGAGCTGGGCACGCACTCCAGCTACAGCGTCGGGCGCACCCACTCCATCGGCAAGGATGAGGTCTACATGGACCGAATTCACTCTGTCCATTTTGCCCTGGACAATGACGACGGCGCCCGCACCCACCAGTACGATGAGGCGGATGTGATCCTGGTTGGGGTCTCCCGCTGCGGCAAGACCCCCACTTCGCTCTACCTGGCATTGCAATTCGGCATCCGCGCCGCCAACTATCCGCTCACCGAGGACGACCTCGACGAGAACGGCACGCTCAAGTTGCCCAAGGTGCTGGCGGCTCATCGGCACAAGCTCTTCGGACTGACCATCGATCCACGACGGCTGACGGCGATACGTCACGAGCGCCGGCCCAACAGTCGCTACAGCTCACTGGACCAGTGCGCCCAGGAAGTCGAACAGGCCGAGGCGCTCTACCGCCAGTTGCATATTCCCTTCATCGACACCACGCGCTTCTCCATCGAGGAGATTTCCACCCGCATGATCGCCGAGACAGGCTTGACACGGCGATTCTCGCCGCACTAGCCCATGAAAATAGTGCTGACTCTCCTCGTCGTGGTGGCGCTCTTCGGCGGGGGCCCCCTTTTCCTGTGGTGGCTCGGCGATATCGACGCTCGCGGCGACTGGCGAAGTGCCGATCGTACCAGTGCCGGGCTGGCGCCCGACCTGGAGAACACACCAACGGCCGTGGTGCAGATCTACTCCGCGCGGGCCTTCAATTGGCGAGGTATCTTCGCCGTGCATACCTGGGTCGCGACCAAGCCTGAGGGGGCTACGCAGTACACGATCCATCAGGTCACCGGCTGGGGGCGACCCACCCTTTCATCAAGACCGGGCACGCCAGACCGAGCCTGGTTCGGCAGTGTGCCCAGTGTCCATGCCACGCTCTGCGGGGCCGCTGCCGAACTCGCCATCGAACAGATCCAGGAAGTCCTGCCGACGTACCCCTACATGGACCGCTATCGTGCCTGGCCCGGCCCCAACAGCAATACCTTCGTGGCCTGGCTGATTCGCGAGGTGCCGGCGCTCGATGCCGCCCTGCCCTCCACCGCCATGGGCAAGGATTACCTGGGAAGCCAGCTCGTGGCACGCAGCCCGAGCGGCACCGGCATGCAGGTGTCGCTGGGCGGGTACCTGGGCGGCACCATTGGCCTGGATGAGGGGTTGGAAATTCACCTGGGAGGACTGGTGGTCGGCATCGACCCCCGCGCCCTGGGCATCAAGCTGCCCGGCGTCGGCACACTGGGATTGCTGAACAAACCGGAAGCCACGAGCCAGGCAGAGTGTCCATAGCGCCAGCTATTTGTAGGAGGAATCTTCAGATCACGACTGGAGGCGCAAGCCTCCAGTCGGTGTTACCAACGCCCGCGGCCATCACCGGCGTTTCAGCCTCCGCCGGGCGCCTGACGGCGCCAATCGCGATGGAAACTCGGGACGCCGAACCGAGCGCTCCAACAACGATTCTCTCCACCCACGGTGCCACGCCGTCTTGTAGACATGATGGATTGACCTGCCCCTCCTCAACGTCGTGGGTTACGTTGAAGTTGGGCAACAACACAGAGCCACTATTGAGGGAGGCAGGTCATGAAACAGTCTAACGCAACTCAACAGGTCGTTGTGGTACGTACCGCCGCTGAGCGACTCAACGCAGCCAGCTACGTCCATGCCGCTTATATCGGACTGGATGTTCACAAGGCTACCATCGCGGTCTCCATCGCCGAGGCGG
>NZ_AZQX01000321.1:0-8079 GCF_000568385.1 Halomonas sp. BC04 | reverse complement strand
GACTGACAGGAGCACCGTTTCCCCGCTCAGCGTGTGCTCCAGTGCCTCGATCACCGCTTGCATCCGGCCGCGACGCTGGCGACGCTCTCCACGTCATGTTCGACGTGTTCGGCGCTGCGTGCATCCAGCGCCA
The DNA here is from genome assembly GCF_000568385.1 of Halomonas sp. BC04. Classification (NCBI taxonomy): domain Bacteria; kingdom Pseudomonadati; phylum Pseudomonadota; class Gammaproteobacteria; order Oceanospirillales; family Halomonadaceae; genus Halomonas; species Halomonas sp. BC04. Next base: position 7,946 of record NZ_AZQX01000321.1, on the reverse strand, counting down.
GATATGGGGGTAGCGGTCGTCCGCCAGGCCTTCGAGGTCACCGAAGTGTCTCTCACGAAGGCGGGGCTCACGCTGCAGGGGTAGCGCGAAGTGGGACGCTACCCGGGCAGCGGTCTCGGTGGTACGCAGGAAATCCGAATGAAGAATCCGCGTGGGTGTCGGCCAATGCCAGTCGGCGAGAAGGGCGTCGAGCTGGGAGACTCCCTGGGGGGAGAGGCCGAAGGCCGTCAGGCCGCGCTCCGGAGTGCTGATGATGAGCCCCCTGGCGTTGGCCTGGCTATGGCCGTGCCGCATCAGAAGGTAGCGATTGCGGCGCTGAGTCGAGGCGTTGAGGAATCCGTTTGACATACTATTGTCATACTACCTAGATTAATCTTTAGTTTCGATAATGATCATCACGCACGTTCGTATGTTCGATTTCGATCAGCCATATGGGCGACCAACGGGTGCCCAGCAACGACAGGCACGCTGCAATGAAAGCGTTCACGAACGTTCCAATAACAACGCACGCAAAGTGAGTCACGCCATGAAAGCACACCGCACCGCTAACAAGCACCCCCTTGCCACGCTGGCCATCTCCTCCCTGCTGCCACTGGCCATGCTCGTATCGGCTCAGGCCCACGCCGACTGCCCGCGCGGTGACCTGGACGACCTCTACTGCGATGAAGACGGCAACATGGTCGCCGACCTGCCTGCCGACGAGTCTGAATGGGCCAACCCCGACACGTTGATCTTTGCCTACACGCCGGTGGAAGACCCGGCCATCTACTCCGATATCTGGCAGCCGTTCATCGATCATCTGGAAGAGGTAACCGAGCGCAACGTGCGCTTCTTCGCCGTGCAGTCCAACTCTGCCCAGGTCGAGGCCATGCGCAGCGGGCGTTTGCATATTGCCGGCTTCTCCACCGGGCCGACACCCTTTGCGGTGAACCTGGCCGGTGCGGTGCCGTTCGCCCTGATGGGCTCCGATGACGGCCAGTTCGGCTATACCCTTCAGGTCTACACCCATGTCGATTCCGGTATCGATGACATGGAAGACCTCAAGGGCAAGCGGGTGGCGCATACTTCGCCCACCTCCAACTCCGGCAACCTGGCACCCCGCGCCCTTTTCCCCGATCTGGGTATCGTCCCCGATGAGGACTACGAGGTGGTCTACTCCGGCAGCCACGACCAGTCGATGCTTGGTGTGGTGGCCCGCGACTACGATGCCGCACCGGTGGCCTCCGAGGTGGTCGAGCGCATGGCCGCACGCGGTCTCTATGACGAGGAGGACGTCAAGATCATCTACGAGTCGGACCGTTTCCCGACCACCTCCTACAACTACGCCCACAATCTGCATCCCGACCTGGTCGAGAAGATCGAAGAGGCCTTCTTCTCATTCGACTTCGTCGGCACCGCCCTGGGCGACGAGTTCGAGGGGGTCGAGAAGTTCATTCCGATCAACTATGAGGAGCATTGGCAGGTGATCCGCACCATCCAGGCGGCCAACGACGTGCGCTATACCCGCGAAGACCTGGACCAGGAATAAGCCAGACAATCGGGCTTCCTGTCCAAGCAAGACATGAGCCCCCGGCCGTTGGCCGGGGGTCGGTTTTCTGCATAGCGAGGTGGGTGAATGCTGGAGATCTCCAAGCTGGTCAAGCGCTACGGCCATGACAAGCCGGTACTGCAGGATCTGGATCTCGTGGTGGAGGGCAGTAGCGTGGTCTCCATCGTCGGTGCATCGGGGGCGGGCAAGAGCACCATGCTGCGCTGTATCAACCGACTGGTGGAACCGACCTCTGGTTCGATCCGGCTCAACGGCAATGAACTGGTCAAGCTGAGAGGGGCAGCGCTCAGGCGGGCGCGGCGCAAGATCGGCATGGTGTTCCAGGGTTTCAACCTGATCGATCGCCTGACCGTGATGGAGAACGTGCTGGCCGGTCGGCTCGGCTACGTCAGCCTCTACCAGGCCATCTCGAGGCGTTACCCCAAGCAGGACATCGAGCGCGCCTTTACGCTCATGGAGCGGGTGGGTATCGCCCACTATGCCAACAAGCGTGCCGATGAGCTCTCCGGTGGAGAGCGCCAGCGAGTCGGCGTCGTGCGGGCCCTGATGCAGGAGCCCGAGATCCTGCTGGCCGACGAGCCGACGGCATCGCTCGACCCGCGCACCTCCGAACAGATCATGAAGCTGCTGCAGAGCCTGGCGAGCGAGCTGTCGCTGCCGGTGCTGATCAATATCCACAATGTCGCCCAGGCCAAGACCTACACCGAACGCATCGTTGGTCTGCGCCATGGCAAGATGATCTTCGACGGCTCGCCGGCCGATTTCACCAAGGATGCCCTGGACGCCATTTATGGCGGCATTGAAGCACCCGACGAGGAGATCACCGAGCCGCCCGGTGCCAACCCGAAACAGGGTGAACAGGGGGTCGCTCATGACCAGACCTGACGCCCCCGGCACGACCCCCTTGCCCAGGACCTGGCGCAAGCCCTCCTTCATCGCCAATCCATTCCTTCGCTATGGCCTGTGGCTGTTGGTGCTGGCCTATCTGGTCTGGGCCTTCGGCAGCCTGCCCTTCAACTGGGAGCGTATCGCCGAGGGCTTGCCACGGGCAGCACGGATCTTCGGCAGCGGCTTCCCGCCCAGCTTCGAGCGCGGGGGCCTGCTGCTCACCGGTTTCAAGGAGAGCTTCCAGATTGCCATCCTGGCAACCCTGCTGGGGGTCGCGCTGTCGATTCCCTTCGCGGTAATGGCGGCCCGGAACATTGCGCCGCTGCCGGTCTACCTGTTCGGGCGGGCGGTGATCATCATCTCGCGCAGTTTCCACCCGGTCATCGTCGCCATCCTGTTCGTGGCGGCAGTGGGTTTTGGCCCCTTGGCGGGCGTGTTGACACTGACCCTCTACTCCATTGGCTTCGTCGGCAAGCTGCTGGCGGAGGAGATCGAGGAGATCGACTGGGGGCAGGTCGAGGCGATGAAGGCGACCGGCGCAGGGTATTTCTCGATCCTGATCTATGCTGTCTTCCCCCAGATATTGCCGCGCCAGGTTGGGCTTTCCATGTACCAGCTCGACAGTAACCTGCGTGCCTCGGCAGTGGTGGGGATCGTCGGCGCCGGCGGGATCGGCGGCACCCTGATGAACGCCTTCGGACGCTACGACTACGATTTCGCGTTCGCTATCCTGTTGATCATCATCGCGGTGATCCTGGTCAGCGAGGGCATCAGCGGCTGGGTGAGGAAGAAAATATGGTAGATCAAACCGACGCCCTTGCCGATCGTATCTGGCAGCGTTATGACCGCAAGGAGCGCCTGGTCCGTTATGCCGTGCTGCTGGTGACCGTGATGCTGGTCTACTGGGCGGTTCGCGATATCGACATCTTCTGGCCCTGGGTGTGGGATGCGCCGAACCAGATCCAGAATCTGGGGGCACGCATGTGGCCGCCGGATCCGCGTCGGCTGGAACAGATCATCGGCGCCATGATCGAGACGGTGCATATCGCCACGCTGGCGACGATGCTGACGATCTTCGTCGCCCTGCCGGTATCCTATATCGCCGCCCAGAACACCACGCCCAACCGCGCCTGCCTGTGGCTGGGGCGCTTCATCCTGGTCTCCAGCCGTTCGGTGAACACCATTATCTGGGCGCTGCTCTTCGTGGCGATCTTCGGTCCCGGTGTGCTGGCGGGGATCCTGGCGATCATGTTCCGCTCCATCGGTTTCATCGGCAAGCTGATGGGCGAGGCGATCGAGGAGATCGACCGGCGCCCGGTGGAGGCCATGGAGGCCACCGGCGCCTCCAAGCTCAAGGTGATCGCCTATGCCGTCGTACCCCAGGTGATGCCGGCCTTCTTCGCCATCGTCATACTGCGCTGGGACATCAACATCCGCGAGTCCACGGTGCTGGGTCTGGTGGGTGCCGGTGGTATCGGGGTTCTTCTCCAGGGCTCCATCGACACCTTTGCCTGGCCCACCGTGGCCACCATCCTGATCGCCATTGTCATCCTGGTGCTGATTGGTGAAGCCATTACCAGTATTCTGCGGCGCAAGGTGATCTAGGCGTGTGACGCGAGCGGTTTGACCCCGGGGGCCCGCCTTGCCATGTTGAAAGGGGAGGCGGGGCATCGCCCGAGGGGGTGTCCTTCCGTCAATCCGTATGAAGGAGAGGCTATGACAACGTATATCGTGGTGGCCGATGCAGCACGGGCGCGCGTCTTTACACGCGATGCTCTCAAGTTGCAGGAGATGGAAAGTCTCGTGCACCCGGCAGGGAGGCTGCACGAGGGAGACCTGGTGACCGATAGTGGCGCCGACGTGCAGGAATCCAGAGGGCCCGGTTCACGCTCCTCTTATCGCGAGGGTGTCGCCTCCGAGCATGAAGACCAGCTCTTCGCCAAGCAGGTTGCCGAGCGGATCTACCGTGCTCGCGTCGAGAATCTCATGGACAAGCTCATTCTCGTGGCGCCCCCCAAGTTTCTCGGCCTACTGCGTGACGAGCTGGATGCCCCCACCCGCAAGCTGGTCATTCATACGCTTGCCAAGGATCTGAGCAAGTCCGGATTGGAGAGCATTCAGCAAGCGGTCAGCGACATGCGCTGAGCGCATACGGACATTACGCCTCAAGAGTCGGGCGCTCTTGCCGATATCAAGGAAAGTGAAGCCACGGTGTGATGCCGTCGTGCTTATCCTTCTTCAGCGAGAGCGCCCATGCACCTCAAATCGATCCGCCAGTATGTGGTCCTGCTGGCCGGCCCCTGCCTGCTGGCAGTGGTGGCGGCCCTGGTTGTCTACAGCCTGTTCTCCTCCTCTCGTACCCAGGTGATCGTCGAGACCCACACCCGGGGGTTGCTCGAGGGGGCCATCGATGAGCGGCTGGCGGTATTGGCGGATGCCGAGGCGGGCCGGATTCAGCGCGAACTGGAGCATGCCCTGACCCTGGCCACCCAGCTGGCCACTGCCAACGGATTGATGGGCCAGCGCGACGATAGCGGACGCATGGCCATGTCCATGAGCCGCCGGGAACTCTCCAACCTGGTGCGCCAGACCGTGGTCGAGAACCCCTCGCTGCTGGACGCCTTCATCGGCTGGGAGCCCGATGCCTTTGGCAGGGATGCGCTGTACGGCGGCCTGGGTGAGGCCGAGGGGTACGATGGCTCGGGCCGTTTCATGCCTTGGTGGTACCGCACCGACAGCGGCGCCGTCGAGGTGCTGCCGCTGGGCGATACCATGGAGAGCGATACCCTGCTGGCCAGCGGGGTCCGTGAAGGCGAGTACTACCTCTGCCCGCGGGAGACCCTGGCGCCCTGCATCATCGACCCGGCCCCTATGACTATGGCGGGGAGACCGTGATGGTCACCTCGTTCAACGTGCCGATCCTGGTGGATGGTGCCTTTCGTGGCGTTGCCGGTGTCGACCTCTCCCTGGATTTCATTCAGGAACTGCTGGCAGCAGCCAGTGCTTCCCTCTATAACGGTGCCGGCGAGCTGGCCCTGATCGCCGGCCAGGGCGGTCTGGCGGCCTATACCGCCGATGCCGAACGCCTGGGCATGCCGGCCAGCGATGCACTGGGAGCGGACATCCTGGGCTCGGTGGATCAGGCCCGTGAACAAGGGGCCACGACCAGTGTGTTGCGCAATGGCATGATCGAGCGCTACCAGCCCTTCACCATCGGCAGCAGCGAGACACCCTGGGTGCTGATGATCCGCCTGCCTCAGCAGGCGGTGATGGGCGACCTGGGGGCCTTGCAGACGCTGCTCGACGAACAGCGCCGCACTGACACCCTGGGCATGAGCCTGGTGGGCCTGTTGCTGGCGGCCCTGGGTATGGCGGCGCTGTGGATCGTGGGTGGGCGGGTCTCCCGGCCGTTGCGTCTGCTGGCCGACCGCATGCGCGGGATCGCCACCGGCAATGGCGACCTGACCCAGCGGCTACCCGTGAAGGGGCGTGACGAGGGCGCCGAGCTGGCAACGCAGTTCAATGCCTTCGTCGACAAGGTGCATGACGTGCTGATCGATGTGCGTAACAGCAGCGAGTCGGTCCGCCTTGCGGCAAACGAGATCGCCATGGGTGGCGAGGACCTGTCCCGGCGTACCGAGCAGGCGGCTGCCAGTCTCCAGCAGACCTCCGCTTCCATGGAGGAGATCTCGAGCACCGTCGAACACACCTCCGCCTCGTCTCGGGAAGCCAATTCCCTGTCCAAGTCGGCCGCCCAGGTGGCCCAGCAGTCGGGCGAGGCGGTGGGCCAGGTGGTCAGCACCATGGAGGACATCAGCGACGCATCGCGGCAGATCAGCGACATCGTCAAGGTCATCGATGGCATCGCCTTCCAGACCAATCTGCTGGCGCTCAACGCCTCCGTGGAGGCGGCACGGGCCGGCGAGCATGGCCGCGGCTTTGCCGTGGTGGCCGGTGAGGTGCGCCAGCTGGCAACCCGCAGCGCCGAGGCATCGCGTGACATAAGAGGGCTGATCGAGACATCCGGCCAGCGGGTCGCCACCGGTACGCAACTGGTCGGGCAGGCCGGTGCGACGATGGACGAGCTGGTCGCCAGCGTTAACCGTGTGGCCAGCATGCTGGGCGAGATCAGCGTGGCGGCCAGTGAGCAGAGCGACGGCATCAGCCAGGTCAGCGTGGCCGTGGCGGACCTGGATCGCATGACCCAGCAGAATGCTGCCATGGTCGAGGAGTCGACCACCGCCGCCGAGCGGCTGAGCGATGAGGCCGACCGGCTGGCCGGCGTTATCGGAGGCTTCAAGCTGAGGGAGTGACGGCGTCTGGACAGGAGGGATCAGGGCACCGGCGGCAGGTCGATTTCGTCGCTGCGCTGTATCCCTTCGGTCATCTGGCGACATAGCCGCAGGAATTCGCGCATGCCGGTGGAGAGATACTTGTGGCGATGCCAGATGAAGGCGAACTGGCGGCTCAGGTCCAGCTCCGGCGTGGGAATGGGCACCAGGCTGCCACGTCGGAAGGCATCGCGCAGCGCCAGCTTCGAGACACAGCCGATACCGAGCCCCGACTCCACCGCCCGCTTGATCCCCTCGGTGTGCTCCAGTTCCAGCAAGGTGTTGAAGCGGCCGCGCCGGTGACGGGTGGCATGCTCCAGGGTCAGTCGCGTGCCGGAACCCTGCTCACGCATGATCCAGTCGGCACGCAGCAGCTTGTCCATGTCCACCTCACCAACGTTGGCCAGCGGATGCCGCGGTGAGCAGAAGACGGCCAGCTCGTCCTCCACCCAGGGCTGCATCACCACGTCCTCATGTTGGCAATCGCCCTCGATCAGACCCAGATCAAGTTCGTGATGCACGATACGCTCGATAATGGCACTGGTATTGCGCACCTGCAGCCGTACCCGGCTATCGGGATGGCGCTGCATGAAATCACTGATCAACAGCGTTGCCAGGTAGTTGCCGATCGTCAGCGTGGCTCCCACGTCCAGTGAGCCGACCCCGCGCTGGCCGCGCAGCAGTTCCTCGATTTCCTCGGCCCGGTCGAGCAGGGCCACGGCCTTGGGCAGCAGCTGGAAGCCCAGCGCATTGAGCTTCAGGCGCTTGCCGATGCGATCGAGCAGTTGGCAATCGAACTGCCGCTCCAGCTCCGAGAGCGCCGTGCTGGCCGCCGACTGCGACAGCGACAGTAGCCTAGCCGCGTGGGAGACGCTCTCGTGCTGGGCGACGGCGACGAACACTTCCAGTTGGCGCAGGGTGTAGCGCATGACATGGCTCCAGGCAGCAATATATTCATATTATAGATATGCTTTATCCAAACTACCCATTTAACAGATATGCTGCGAGCGCTTAGAATTAGTATCAAAGTTAAAGCGGCGATGTTATTCGCCAATGGAATATCAAGGAGCCGGTCGTGAGCAAGTTTGCCCTGGAAGAGGTTCTCAGCGTCCACCACTGGAACGATACGCTATTCAGTTTCCGCACCACCCGTGAGCGCAGCCTGCGCTTCAAGAATG
>NZ_AZQX01000320.1:0-7448 GCF_000568385.1 Halomonas sp. BC04 | reverse complement strand
AAAAGTCTAAAGATGCGGTCACGAACGGCATGGTCAAGCGTCCACACCAGTTCAGAGAAATGAATTCTGGCACGAAAAGCACGATCGCAATACCCGTAGTCTCTTCGGAGAATAGGAATTTCCTTCCTGTTGACCTCTTCGGAAATAATGCCGTTCTTTCAAACAAGTGCTTTGCTTTGTTTGATGCGCCACTTTGGAATTTTTCGCTGGTAGCTTCGCGCCTTCATTGGATTTGGATCGGTACAGTTTGTGTGCGCCTTGAGATGCGGTTTTCTTATTCCAATACCCTCGGCTGGAACACCTTCCCCATCCCGAAATTGACCGAAAAAAACAAGGAAGACCTGACCCGTTGCGCTGAAGACATCCTTCTGGCCCGCGAAGCGCATTTCCCGGCCACGATCGCCGATCTCTACGATCCCGAGAAGATGCCCGCCGACCTGAGTGCTGCACACGACCGCAACGATGAAGTGCTTGAGCGCATCTATATTGGTCGTCTCTTCCGCAACGACACGGAACGCCTCGAAAAGCTCTTTGAGCTTTACACCAAGATGACGGCGGGGAAGCAGAGCAAGGCGAGGAGCGCTTGATGGCAGATCGAGTTCTTTTCCAGATGTATTCCGGCCATCGAGCGCAACTCATTGAAAAGCATGAGTTCTATGTGAAGCAAGCCACGGCGCGGCTATTGGATCAATTTACTGATGATGCAATTTCGCAGGAGGCAGATCGAGCTGCGAAAGAGTCCCTCGAAAGGCGTGGACAGTATTTCGATCCAGATCGCCATGATCCTGGCGACTTTGAGGAGGCCGCCTACGATGATGGCGTGTGGCGGTATCAGCTCATGACTGAGCTGCGCGATAGAGTTCGCCTGAGTATCGTGTCGGGTTTCTTCCACGAGTGGGAAAAGAATCTGCGGCAATGGTTAGTCGATGAAGTTCGGCACTGGCACCACGGGGAGGTCACAAGAGGCACAGTTTGGAAGAAGAATCTCAACGATCTGTTCGATCTATTGGAGAGCTTTGGCTGGCCTCTAAAAAGTTCACCGTATTTCAAAGACCTTGATGCATGTCGCTTGGTCGTAAATGTTTACAAGCATGGCGACGGAACATCTCTGAACGAGCTCGCCAGTAGCTACCCGCAGTTCTTGGAGCACCCCCTCGCAGCAATGCGAGGTCAAGTCGGCGAGATGTGGTTTTCTCTAAGCCATGAATATCTGAAGGTTTCAGATAGAAACCTTGCTGCATTTTCATCAGCAATATTGATGTTTTGGAAAGATGTCCCTGAAAACGTCTTCCACAGTCAAATCATGGAGCCGCCGAGTTGGTTGGTTAAGGCTATAGAAAAGGATCAACAGAAGAAAGAGAATTCAAAATGAAACCTGTCCCTTCAGTTTCCGTCACCTATGCCCGCAACGGCAGCTCGACCAAGTCGAACGAGCTTGGCATGCGCCAGATGCAGGAACGCGCCTTTGAACGGCGGGGTGAGCAGTATCTCCTGATCAAGTCACCGCCCGCGTCAGGCAAGAGCCGTGCGCTCATGTTCATCGCGCTCGACAAGCTGCACAATCAGGGGCTTCGGCAGGCCATCATCACCGTGCCGGAAAAATCCATCGGGTCGAGCTTTGCCGACGAGCCGCTGAGCGCGTTTGGGTTCTGGGCGGACTGGCATGTAGTGCCGAAATGGAATCTCTGCAACGCGCCAGGGGCCGACGGCAGTAAGGCCGACTCTGTGGGCGCGTTTCTGAAGAGCGATGACAGCGTGCTCGTCTGTCCACATGCGACCTTTCGGAACGCCGTCGAAAAATTTGGCGTCGAAGCCTTCGATGACCGCCTTATCGCAGTGGATGAGTTCCATCATGTTTCAGCCAACCCCGAGAACAAGCTGGGCGCGCAGCTCACCGAACTGATTGCGCGCGACAAGGTGCATGTGGTCGCCATGACCGGATCATATTTCCGTGGCGACACCGAGCCCGTACTCATGCCCCACGACGAGGCGAAGTTCGATACCGTCACCTACACCTATTATGAGCAGCTCAACGGCTATAAGTACCTGAAGACGCTGGATATCGGATATTACTTTTATTCCGGTGCCTATTCTGATGATATCCTGAAAGTGCTGGACTCTGCCGAGAAGACGATCATCCACATCCCGTCCGTCAATTCGCGTGAGAGCACCAAAGACAAGATCAGAGAGGTCGAGCATATCATCGAGGAGCTGGGCTCTTGGCAGGGAACGCACCCCGCCACCGGCTTCCAGCTTGTGAAACGCTCAGACGGGCGTGTTTTGCGGATCGCCGATCTGGTCGATGATGATCCGGCCAAGCGTGAGAAGGTTTCGGCGGCGCTCAAAGACACCACACAGAAGAATAATCGTGACCACGTGGATATCATCATAGCCCTGGGCATGGCCAAGGAGGGCTTCGACTGGATTTGGTGCGAACATGCGCTGACGGTCGGCTACCGGACGAGCCTGACCGAGATCGTCCAGATTATCGGTCGCGCCACCCGTGATGCTGAGGGTAAGACCCGCGCCCGTTTCACCAACCTGATCGCTGAGCCGGACGCCGCAGAGGCGGCTGTCACCGAAGCCGTGAACGACACGCTGAAGGCGATCGCCGCCAGCCTGCTCATGGAGCAGGTCCTCGCGCCGCGTTTCAACTTCACGCCCAAGAAGCCTGATAGTGGTCCGGTCGAAGGCTTTGACTATGGTGAGGGCGGATACAAGGAAGGCCAGTGCAATGTCGGCTTCAACGAAGACAGCGGCCAGTTCCAAATCGAGATCAAGGGGCTTGTCGAGCCGAAGAGCAAGGAGGCCGCGCGCATCTGTCAAGAGGACCTGAACGAGGTAATCGCGGCCTTTGCGCAGGACAAAACCACCGTCGAGCGCGGTCTGTTTGACGAAGAGCTCGTTCCCGAAGAGCTGACCCAGGTGCGAATGGGCAAGATCATCAAGGACAAGTATCCCGAGCTTGACGAAGGGGATCAGGAAGCCGTGCGCCAGCACGCGATCGCGGCGCTGAACCTAAACCAAAAGGCCAAGGAAGCGGCGCTCGAAGGCGATGACGCCGAGAAGAGCGGGAACACGGCCTTGATCGATGGAATCCGGAAATTCGCGATGGACGTACGCGACCTCGACATCGATCTGATCGACCGGATCAACCCGTTCAGCGAAGCTTATGCCATCCTTGCCAAGACGATGAGTGAAGAGAGCCTGAAGCAGGTGCAGGCCGTCATCTCGGCTAAGAAGGTAAAACTCACGCCCGAAGAGGCGCGTGACTTGGCGCGGCGCGCCGTGAAATTCAAGCAGGAGCGCGGGCGACTACCGTCGATTACGTCTCCCGATGCGTGGGAGAAGAAAATGGCCGAAGGCGTGGCCTTTCTTGCCCGCATGAAAGCGGAGGCCGACAATGGTTAAGGAGTTCACAGACGACGACGACGCGCTTCTCGCCGAGCTTGGCGTCGAAGTCGAGGAGAAGCAAGCGCAGAGCCGCACACCCCGCGAAGAGCGTATTATCGCGGGTTTTGAAGAGATTCAGCGTTTTGTGGGAGAACATGGCCGGGTGCCGCAGCATGGAGAAGACCGCGATATTTTTGAACGCCGGTATGCCGTTCGCCTGGATCGTATCCGCGAGCAGGCGGAATGCCGGGAACTGGTCGAACCGCTCGATCATCAGGGACTTCTGGCCGGATCAGTGCCATCGTCTTCTTCGGCGACCAACGAGTTGGATGACGACGCGCTCCTTGCAGAGCTTGGCATCGAGGCTGTGGCCCCGCCGATCACTAAACTAAAACACGTTCGGACGAGTGCCGAAAAAAAGGCAGCCGAGGAAATCGCCAACCGCGAGAAATGCGAAGATTTTGAGACGTTCAAGCTGCTCTTTGAGCAAGTGCAGAACGATTTGGATAGCGGCCTGCGGAAAACTCGGCCGTTCGAGATGAAAGCTGAGATAGAGCAAGGGCGGTTCTTCATTGTCGGCGGGCAAAAAGCCTTTGTCGCGGAGATGGGCGATACGACCATTACCGCGCAGGGTCGGACGGATGCGCGGCTACGCGTGATCTTCGACAACGGTACAGAAAGCAACATGCTCATGCGCTCGCTTCAACGCGCTCTAAACAAGGACGAAGCAGGCAGACGCATTACCGATCCCGTCGCCGGTCCCTTGTTCGCGGATCATACAATCGACGGAGACGAGGCTAGTGGTACGATCTATGTCCTGCGCAGCAAATCCGATCATCCGGTTGTCGCAGAAAACCGCGAGCTTATACACAAGATCGGCGTCACCAACTTGAGCGTCGCGAAGCGTATCGCTGGCGCGCGGCTCCAGCCGACATTCATGATGGCGGATGTTGAGATCGTAGCAACCTACGAGTTATTCAATATCAATCGCACCAAGCTCGAAAATTTAATCCACCGAATTTTTGAACCCGCACGACTAGACATCGAGATCATGGACCGCTTCGGCAATCCCGTTGTTCCGCGTGAGTGGTTCCTCGTTCCGCTATTCGTGGTGGATGAGGCTGTCGAAAGGATCAAAGACGGTACGATTGCCGACTTCACGTATGATCCCCATGGCGCGGCGCTGAAGCCTCAAGTAAAAGGTGGAGGTGAGAGTGGATAATTGGCTGTTCCGATCGGAACGATGTGGTGGCTATTGGATTGAATATATACATGCGTCTGTAGCCATGCTGAACATTGTGCATAATCAGGTAATTCTTTGGTCGCCTGGATTGCTGGTTGGCGGCGACTAAGCAAGCCCAGGCCAAAAAATGATCAGAGGGAGGACGTTGAAGGTGCCTGGCTCAGGCTAAATGATGGTTGTTGAAATTCTTACGATTAATCGTTACCGCCTCTGCAGCGGACGCTCGTCCGCTGCAGAGACTGCGCTTCCCGGCCTGCTCCAGACGCGAGAGCGTCACAATCAGCCGTCAGCCAGTTGCTTTCACCATGGACCAGATACCAAGGGGATTATGAGTGCAAATTGGTAATATTGAGAGCCGTGCTATGTGGTAATATAAAAATCAATCAGTTGTTAAGTTACACCTTTCATACAAGCCACACCGGTTTCTTGCAATCAAGCAACCAAACCGGAACCAAAGTGGTCTTTGGGATTGCATGCTTGCTTATGAAGGCAGAGCGATATCTTCTGGAAGCGGCCTCGCGAATCAGGTGAGCCTTATCGAAAACCCCTCGACCTCAGCCACAGTGAGGTCGAACTGTCGAATCAAGTCATCAGCAGTGGTCTTGCCCTTGAAGATGTCCATGACCACTGCTGCCTTGCGCTTGCAGTCCAGCATTTAACGGTAAATTCTTAGTTTATTTTTTCTCCTGATTGCTGCGTTATAGTCTTTGCAGCTCAGAAAAAGGTTACTTCATCAGGTGGAAAAACAGCAACCTGTCATGAGTGCTTGTCCATACTTGATGGATCAAGGGCTATCAGGGCTGCTTTCTCCATAACTCAGGCATAAAAAATTTATACAGGCAAAGCCAATCTTACATATTCCCCACCCTCTTCAATCACTATTCCTTTGTCAAGTAAGTCATCCAGTATTTCCAATACGGTTTCGCGAGGTCGCCGGCACTCAAAATCAATTTCACAAACATCTATCAAATCTTCAGCAGCAATAGGCGACTCAAGATTTTCGATAATATCTTTGGTCACCTTGTCAGGAAACCGATATTCTAAAGCCGTTTCCGACAGACCTAGCACTGCTGCCCGATTGTCTGCCACGCACAACTCACCATTCATATCCGTGTAATATACCAAGTACGCTGAACGACTTCTTTCAACATCTTGCCAGGCAGGAAGAAAATCAATCATATCCTGCTGCCAGCCTACTAACCCACCATCTTCTCTAGAAACATCACCATCGAAATAATATGCAATTCCTTCCAAATCCTGAGATGACATATCTGGGAAAAGAACCTTATATTGCCACCATGGCTGTATATTAGAAATAAACTTTCCTTCTCGCAGCATCGGACTATTACGCAATATCATTGTTTTTGTAATTGTGCGCGGAGGAGCAAGGTGGACTATCAGCGGCATTATCAATTTCATTGACGTGTAGTATTCTTCCTTCTCCCCTGGAAACCCAAATAGCAGATTGTAATAAGGAGCAATTCCCAGCTCTCGACATCTCCTCAGAAAAACTACATTCTGTAGCGCAGTAGTTCCCTTGCGCATGAGACTCAAAAGCTCGCTAGAAAATGATTCAATACCAGGTTGAAGCACCACTTCCCCTAAACGAGAAAAATTCTCTAGATCGCTTCTTGCTAGATCTACTCTAACCTCAAAGAAAAACGCTTTTTTTTCTTTTCGCTCTTCTATGAACTGAGCAATCGCAGGGATTGTTTTATGGATATGTTTTTTTGGCAAAGCACTATCCACACAAACAAAATACTGGGTATGATTTTCTTCCACTAAGTTTACTATTTCGTGAAAAGCCGCTGCAGGAGATTTCATCTGAAATCGAAAATCATCTGCAATTCCACAAAATGTACACTTTGATTTGTACATCCAGTAGCAACCTCGCGACCATTCAAAAGGCAGATAACTAAAGTCTTCCTCCCCTAAGCTACTTGACTTATGGTTAATAAATTCGGAAAATTTTATTCGTTTTTCACCAAGGCTAAAAGATGGTTCGCTATAATCTAGGTGCTTGTTTTTCCCCTCCATCTTTGCACGACCAAAGCCAATGTTCGTCAATAATCTAACGCCACCTTGATGGGCTGAATGAACTCCAGAAATGCCTTCTACCCTCGGTGTTATCCCCGCAATGAGATCGCAAACCAATTTTTCAGATACAGTTTCTCCCTGTCCAGAAACAAAATAGTCTATTCCTGTTACATTTTTTGCCAACGCGGACGCGGCCTCATCAGTTATAGCTGCCCCTCCTAGTATAGTCAGAATATCTGGCCTACGCTCTTTTAGAGCTTTCGCTACAGCTAAAGCAGGTAGAATCTGATTAAAAAAACAACCAAAACCAACAGATTGAGGATTTCGAGCTAGCACGGCTTCCACTACATAATTTATGTAACCGGGCACGCTTTTAAACATTACTTCTCTTAAAGATTTATCATTTTTAAGAACCCAATGGGATAGACCATCAGGGAACTCGCGTACGGTCGTCGGCCGTTCAGCAATTTCCATGATCATCGAGAGGCACGCCTCAACCCTTACAGGAGTATGAAGGTGCATACTGGTATAAGGAGCGAAAAATGCCTCAGGAAACCAAAATAAGCATGGATTATCCCAGAAAAACTTCCGGAGGAAATCAAAAGACATAGCTTTAGGCAAGGTTTCGTAAAAATCCAAGTTGGAATAAAAAACTTCAGGAGAATAATTTGTTGTCCGAAAGAGATGGTCTTGGAGAACATGAAGTCCGAAATTCGGACTATCTGCCGAACCCCAAGGGACATTAACTAGTAACAGAGGGCATCGTGTCATTATA
>NZ_AZQX01000319.1:0-7108 GCF_000568385.1 Halomonas sp. BC04 | reverse complement strand
TCCAGGCCGAGCAGGCCGCCACCCACCACCACGCCGGTAGTGGCGGTCTCGGCCATGGCACGAATGGCGTCGAGGTCCTCCAGGGTGCGATAGACCAGGCAGCCTTCCCGGTCGTTGCCGGGGATCGGCGGCACGAAGGGGTAGGAGCCGGTGGCCAGCACCAGGCGGTCGTAGGCGTAGCGGCCCTGGGGTGTGGTCACTTCGCCCTTGTCGCGGTCGATGGCGGTGACCGCCTCGTGCAGGCGCAGGGCAATGCCGTGCTCGGCGTAGTACTCGGCGGTGGAGAGGGCCAGGGAGTCGGCATCGCGGCCGCTGAAATACTCGGAGAGGTGAACCCGGTCGTAGGCCAGGTGGCGCTCCTCACCGAAGACGGTGATCTCGTAGTGCTCGGTGGCGCCCTGCTCGACCAGCTGCTCGACCAGGTGGTGGCCGACCATGCCATTACCGATGACGATCAACTGGGATTTGGTGGTGTCAGGCGTGTTCATGCGGCCTCCTTCACGGGGCTTTCCGAAGAGTCTGGATTGGCGTGTTCATGGAGCAGGGCGTCGGCATCGGCAGCGCCCAGCAGCAGCGCCTGGCGGCAGGGGCCGAGGTCGGTGCCGGCCAGCGAATGCTCGAAGTACCAGGGGCCCATGGCGGTATCGCCGTAGAGCACGGCGCCGACGATGCGGCCGTCGTGCAGCAGCAGGCGGCGATAGTCGCCCTGCAGCGGGTCGCGGTAGGTGAGCACGTCGTGGTCGGGCTCCGCCTCGGTGGGGCCGAAGGCGTAGAGCGATACGCCGCTGACCTTGAGCTTGGTGGCACAGGGCGTCTCCACGTAGCCTGTGGTCGGTTCGCCGGCCAGATGGGCGGCCAGGACGTCGACCTGCTTCCAGATGGGCTCCACCAGGCCGAAGGTGTTGCCCTGGAATTCGCAGCATTCGCCCAGGGCATGGATGGCCGGGTCGGAACTGGTGAGGGTCTCGTCGACGACGATGGCGCGGTTGACCTCGAGCCCGGCCGCCTGGCCCAGCTCCCTGTTGGGCGTGATGCCGATGGCCACCACCACGCACTCGGCGGGGAGCCACTGTCCGTCGCTCAGCATGGCGCCGCTGACATGGCCCTGGTCGTCGCCGGTCAGGTGGTCCAGGCCGGCATCGGTGAAGATGTCGAGGCCGCGGCTGCGCAGCTCGGCTTCGAGCAGCCTTGCGGCGGTGATATCCAATTGCCGATTCATCAGCCGGTCGTCACGCTGGATCAGGCTTACCTGCATGCCCTGATTGTCCCGGCCCTGATTGTTCCGGCCCTGTTTGCGCAAGCCCTCGGCGGCTTCCAGGCCCAGCAGGCCGCCGCCGATCACCACGGCATTGCCGCCGGCATTCGCGGCGCGTGTCAGGGCGGCGGCATCGTTCAGGTCGCGGAAGACGTGTACGCCGGCCAGTTCCAGGCCGGGAATGGGCGGCATCGCCGGGCGTGAGCCGGTGGCCAGCACCAGGCGGTCATAGTCGAGGGTGCGGCCGGCGTCGGTGGTCAGGCGGCGCGCTTGGCGGTCGATGGTGGTGACCCGCTCGCCCAGTATCAGGTCGATCTGCTGGTCGCCGTACCAGTCGGCATCGCGCAGGGTCAGCGCCTCGCGTTCCATTTCGCCGGCCAGCAGCGGCGAGAGCAGGATACGGTTGTAGGCTGGCTGCGGCTCCTCGCCGATCACGGTGATGCGCAGCGAGAGGGAAGGCCGCTTGACCAGGGCTTCAACCAGCCGGTGACCGGCCATCCCGTTGCCGACGATCACCAGGTGCTCGAGCGCGGTCGGCCGGGGTGTGGAGTGCGACTGTGGGTGCATGTAGTGACACCTCCGAAGCGGGTAGAAAAATCAGCGGCACAAAAAGAAGACGCCCCGGTACGACCCCGCCTGGGGTGTACTGGGGCGTCTTCGCCCGATGCTGCTACTAATTAGCGACCGCCATTGATCGCGTAGTTGGCCAGTACCAATCAAGAAGCAGGCCAGAATCCCTTTTTCTCTGGTTTTGTCGTTCTATTTCAGATTCTTGTGGCTGTGTGTCCAGTTGAATTGTCGCCCTGTCGGCCGACCTTGGTCGGTCGCCTGCACGTCACTGGTGCATCGCCGCATCGAAATGCACAGGGGCGTAGCACTCGTGGAGGGTGGGGATGTCCAGGGCACGATCCAGGCGTCGCAGGGAGCGGTCCAGCTGTTCGGCAATGCGGCCCATGGCTTCGACGTCGGGCCGCAGGACACCAGGGCCGAACAGCCGCTGGTGAATCGGGGCGACACCCAGGGGCAGGTCGTCGAGATGGCTCACCGAGCGGTCCAGGTAGGGCGGCAGGGCGAGCCACACCAGCGCCTGGCGGCGGTTGTCGGGGGAGTCGGCGAGCCATTCGCTGGCTGCCACCAGCGCCCGGATCAGGGCGGAGAGGGTGGCGGGGGTAGTGGTGGGCCCAGGAGCGGGTCACGCCSAGCACCTTCTCGGGGTGGTCGGGCCACAGCTGGGCGCCGCTGGCCACGAGTCGGCCGACACCATAATGCGCGGCCAGGCTGCCCCAGGGTTCGCCGGCGCAGAAGCCGTCGACCTGGCCTTCGCTGAGCGCCGTCACCATGCGTGGCGGCGGCAGGACGACCAGCTCCACGTCGCGGTCGGGATCGACACCGCCCAGGCTCAGCCATTCCCGCAGCAGGTAGTGCTGGCACGAGAAGGGGTAGACCATGGCCAGCCGTGGGCGGCGGTTGGCCTGGCCGATCCAGGCACCCATGGCGCGGGCGCTGTGGGAGGGATCGCTGCCCAGAGAGGCGCCGCTCTGCTCGCAGAGTGCCGACGACAGCACGATGGCATTGCCGTTACGGCTCAGGGTGATGGGCGCCAGGGTGTCGCAGGGTGCGCGCTCCAGCCCCAGGCTCATGGCCAGCGGCATGGGCGAGAGCATCTGCGCGCCATCGAGCAGCCCGGCGGCCACCTTGTCGCGCAGGGTCGACCAGGCATTCTCCCGTGACAGGGATACCTCGACCCCCTGTGCGGAAAAGAACCCCCGTTCACGGGCGATGACCAGCAGCGCGGCATCCAGCAGCGGCACGAAGCCCAGGGTCAGATGGTTAAGCTCGGGTGTGGTGTGCATGTCCTGCGGAGTCATGAATCGGACCTCTGTTCAGTCAGGCGAGCGCGCATTCAGGCGTTCCAGGATATCGATGACGTTGTCGGCCACCTCGGCGATGCGCTGGCTGCGGTCCATGGCGAGCTTGCGCAGCATGCGGTAGGCCTGCTCCTCGTCGCAGTCCTGATGCTTCATCAGCAACCCCTTGGCGCGTTCGATGCGCTTGCGCTCGGTGAGCTGGTTGCGGGTCTTTTCCAGTTCGCGGCGCATGGACTGGAAGGCATCGAAGCGGGCAATGGCCACTTCGATGATCGCCTTGACCCGGCCGGGAATCAGGCCGTCGACCACATAGGCGCTGACGCCGACCTTGAGGGCGGCCTGAAGGATGTCCGGGTCGTGCTGATCGGCGAAGAAGACCACCGGGCGCGGGTTCTCGCGATTGAGCAGCGCCATGCTGTCCAGGGTGTCGCGGTCGGGGGATTCCATGTCGATGATCACCACGTCGGGCTGGTGCCGGGCGACCATCTCGTTGAGGCTGGCCGGGCTCGCCAGGCGACAGACCACACGGTGCCCCTCGGCCACGAGGGCCTCCTCGACCATGGCGGCGCGCACGACTTCATCATCAACCAGCAGAACATTCAGCGGTGGGGGCATGGCAGTCTCGCTAGTCACGTTGCATCTATACGCTGCAATGCAAGATGCATTCCAGATGCTGCTACAGACTGGTGTGAAGCAGAGGTCATGGCCCCGCTGTCGAGCCGCCCTTCCACAATGCAGCTTGTGCAGAGCAGGTTCACGCCAAAGTGAGATGAACCACATGGCATATCGCCCAGATAGTTGACCGGGCGCACGGGCGGGATTTCGGCACTACCGTGGTGCAGCATGGCCGTGGGGGCGAGATATCCTGGGGCAGTGGCTGGATAACAGGATCTCCGCCGGGCAGTCAGAGAGCCGTAATACCGGCAGAAGCCGGTGCATGGCACGAAGATTGCTTTTCCCTGTATAGAAAATGCTCAACGCTGGGCAAAGCAGGAATGAAGCGCCTATGGCGCTTCGGTGGCAACGACGCCCACCCGCCGTCTCTTAACGGAGCCGGCGGGTGGGCGTTTGCATTTTGCGAACAGGCGTCACAGGAGATCGTCATGCACCAGGCTCTAACCACTTGCCCCTACTGCGGTGTTGGCTGCGGCGTGCAGGCGGAAATCGACGGCGGGCGCATCATCGGCGTCAGCGGCGATACCGCACATCCGGCGAATTTCGGACGGCTCTGCGTCAAGGGTTCGGCGCTGCACGAGACCCTGGGGGAGCATGGCCGGCTGACGCGCCCCCGGGTCGACGGCGTGGAGGTGGATTGGGACACGGCGCTGGCCGCCGTGGCTGACAGGCTCCAGGCCACCCGCCGCGAGCATGGCAATCATGCCGTGTCGGCCTATCTCTCGGGCCAGCTGCTCACCGAGGACTATTACGTCGCCAACAAGCTGTTCAAGGGCTTCCTGGGGACGCCGCACCTGGACACCAACTCGCGGCTCTGCATGGCCTCGGCGGTGGCGGCCTACAAGCGCGCCTTCGGTGCCGACGCCGTGCCGTGCAACTACGAGGACCTGGAGGAGGCGGAGCTGGTGGTGCTGGTAGGTTCCAACCTGGCCTGGAACCATCCGGTGCTGTATCAGCGCATCAAGGCGGCCAAGCAGATCAACCCGCTGATGCGGGTGGTGGTGATCGACCCCAGGGTCACCGATAGTTGCGAGATCGCCGACCTCTATCTCGGCCTCGCTCCCGGCAGCGATGCGCGGCTGTTCAATGGCCTGCTGGCCTGGATGGACGACCGTGCCAAGCTGGACCGGGTCTACCTGGACAACCATACCCAGGGCATGGAGGAAGCCCTGGCGGCGGCCCGGGAGGACGATACCTCGCTGGATGCCATTGCCGCAGACTGCGACCTGGACCCGGAGCGCCTGGAAACCTTCTTCTACTGGTTCGCCAGCCACCTCCATGTGGTGACGCTCTATTCCCAGGGCGTCAACCAGTCCTCCAGCGGCACCGACAAGTGCAACGCCATCATCAACTGCCACCTGGCCGGTGGCAAGATTGGCCTGCCCGGGGCGGGGCCCTTCTCGATCACCGGCCAGCCCAACGCCATGGGCGGCCGCGAAGTGGGCGGGCTGGCTAACCAGCTGGCCGCGCACATGGATTACCACACGCCGAGCGCCCTCGAGCGGGTCACGCGCTTCTGGACGACAGCGTCGCTCGAGCCCACCCTGCCCGAAGCGCCAGGCCACAAGGCAGTGGAGCTGTTCGAGGCCATCGAGCGGGGTGAGGTGCAGGCGGTGTGGATCATGGCCACCAACCCGGTGGTGAGCCTGCCGGATGCCAACCGCGTGCGAGCGGCCCTGGCCAAGTGCCCGCTGGTGATCGTCTCCGAGTGCATGGCCGACACCGACCTGCTCCCCTACGCCGACATCGTGCTGCCGGCCTCGAGCTGGTCCGAGAAGGACGGCACCGTGACCAACTCCGAGCGGCGCATCTCCCGCCAGCGCGGACTCCTGCCGCCCCCGGGGGAGGCCCGCCACGACTGGTGGATCATCGGCGAGGTCGCCAGACGGCTCGGCTTCGGCGAGGCCTTCGCCTACGGGCATCCTTGCGAGATCTTCGACGAGCATGCCCGGCTGTCGGGCTACGAGAACATCCCGGGTGAGCCGGGGGCGCGGCTGTTCGACATCTCCGGGCTGGCCGGGCTCGATCGCGCCGCCTATGATGCCCTCGCGCCGATCCAGTGGCCGGTGACCCGGCAAGCCCCCCAGGGCACCGCGCGGCTGTTCGAGGATGGGCGTTTCGCGACCCCGGATGGCAAGGCTCGACTGATCGCCGTGTCGCCCAGGGGGCCGCGACAGGCCTTGAGCGAAGCCCGTCCGCTGCGGCTCAATACCGGCCGGGTGCGTGATCAGTGGCACACCATGACGCGCACCGCTCGTGCCCCACGGCTGATGAACCACCGTAGCGAACCGTTCATCGAGCTGCATCCCGATGATGCGCGCCACTACGGTGTCGATGACAAGGCGCTGGCGCGGCTCGAGGGCGCGGGTGGCGACTACGTTGGGCGCGTGCGGGTATCGAAGGCGCAGCGGCGTGGCGAAGTGTTCGTGCCCATGCACTGGACCGGGCGGTTCAGCGGTGCCGCCCGCATGGGCAGCCTGCTGGCGCCCTACTGCGACCCCATTTCCGGCCAGCCGGAATCCAAGCACGGGGCTGTGTCGATAGCGCCGCTGGCGCCCGGCTGGCAGGCTACGCTGATAGTCGCCGACGACCTGACGCTGGCTGAGGCATGGTGCGACGGTTCGCGCTACTGGGCCCGTATCCCGCTGTCCGACTGTGAGCGCTGGCAGCTGGCGGGCGGCAAGGAGGGTGCCGACATGCCTGACTGGCAGGCCTGGCTGGCGGAACATCTGCCGGTGGCGCCGACCCTGTGGTGTGAGGACCCTGGCGGTGGTCGCCTGCGTGCGGCAGGTATCGCCGATGGCAGGCTGCGCTGGTGGTTGATGGTGGGGCCCCCGGCGAGCTGCCCGGCCTGGCCTGGCTCGACGAGCGCTTCCAGGAGGCCGCCCGGGGCGAGCGCCTGGATCCGGCGCGCAGCGTCGCCTGTTGGCAGGCTGTGACGATGGCGCCGCCGACAGTGGGCCTGTCGTGTGCAGCTGCCACCAGGTCGGGCAGCGCACCATCCGCGACGCCATTCGCGATGGAGACAACAGCGTCGAGGCGCTGGGCGCCCGGCTGGCCTGTGGTACACAATGTGGTAGCTGCATTCCCGAGTTGAAGTCCCTGCTTGAAGAAAGCGCTGAAGAATGTGTCGAAGTCAGTACCGAAGAAGAAAGTGCCGAAAAGGAGAGGTCCCATGGGGGCGCTGAGCCGAAACCTGAAAACATTGCTATCGCGTGACGGCCTGAGTGCGGGTCTGGCACGGCTCGGCTTCGGTCGCTCCTTCAACTGCCTGGGCGACGCCAGGGCGTGTGGCAGCATGCCGTCCCTG
>NZ_AZQX01000318.1:0-22276 GCF_000568385.1 Halomonas sp. BC04 | reverse complement strand
GTCTCGCGGGTCTTGCTGGCGCCGTGCTCGGCTCCCATGGGCCGCCTGGCGCCGCGCGGTTCGGGGTGCTGCTTGAGCTCCTGCATGGTGGTCAGCAGGGTCCAGCACTTGCCGTTCTTGAGGCGCAGCAACCCCTTGCCGTGGGCAACGCCGGTCTCGAAGGTGAACCAGGCTTCGGTAACGCCATCAGCCTCGCTGGCTTCGCCATCGATCTGCCAATTTGCCGGGTGTGCCTCGCTCAGGGTGGCGTTGAGCATTGACTGGATGGCGTCCTTGCCCTCGAGCGTCTTGAGGTTCCAGGTGAAGGCGACCAGGTCGCGCCAGTAGCATTCGTCACCGAACAGGGTGATGACCTGCTCGATGTCTCGCTGGGTCAGCGCTTCTTCGAAGCCGCTAAGCCACTGCTGGACGATGTGGGTTGGCGTGCGTGTGGTCATGGGGGTTCTCCGCTTATTGTTAGGGGGACACAGCCTGGGTATGGCAGGAAGCGTGCCAATCCAGTAGATTTTCTGATTGGTTTGTTTAACATGTTGAAAATAAATAGATTTATTTCTGTGCGGATGGGCCGAAAGTCAGGGAGGCGACTGCCCGGTCGGCCGCAGGCGTGACAGCTGTCACGTGACAGGCGAACCTTCGGCGTTACACCTGTAACCCTCGACCAAGGGTGAATGCAGCGCCGATTGACTCCCGTGCGAGGCAGCATAGGCTGAAGGAGAGACCTGCCAGATAACCACGAGCGCTCTGGTCTGGCCTGCGGCAGGCACGGCATATCAGCGCGCAGAGAGGCAGCCATGGCCCTGCTTACGGAACAACGCCAGCATATCGAGACCCTGGTCCGGCTGAGTGAAGGTCATGCCGCGGACCTCGGAGGGTGTCGCGAGGTGATCCGCCGCTCCTGGGAGCGCTGTGTCGGCGAGTATCGGCTCGACCCAGGGCGTCCACGGCCCGTACGTGTGTTGACGCAGCAGGCACTCAAGGAGCATCAGGAGTCGGTGGACGAGCTACTCCATGTGGCCCGGGCGGGCGTCGACCAGCTCTATGCCCAGATCGCCCCGTTGGGCTATGTGCTGCTGCTGACCGACCGGCGAGGCATCACTGTGGATTTCCGCGGTCAAGCGACCCAGGATCCGGCATTGCGTCGTGCGGGCCTCTATCTTGGGGCCGACTGGGACGAGCGCTATGCGGGCACCTGTGCGGTGGGGACCTGCGTGCACGAGGCCCAGGCGATGACCTGCCATCAGCGTGAACATTTCGATGCCACCCATATCAGCCTGACGTGCACAGCGGCGCCGATCAGCGATCCGCAGGGGCAGGTCATCGCAGTGCTGGATATTTCCGCCTTGCAGTCGCCGAGGGCGCAAGAGAGCCAGAATTTCGGGCTGCCGCTGGTCAATCTCTATGCGCGCATGATCGAGGATGCCTATTTTCTGCATCGCTACCGTGACTGCTTGATCCTGCGCTTTGATAGCGCCCGTGAGTTTGTGCACCTCAATGGCCGGGGGCTGATTGCCATCGAGGAGGATGGCAGCGTGATTGCCGCCAACGGCGTGGGGCGCGGCATGATCGACACGCACCTGCGCCGGTGGCCGCCCTGGTCAGTGGCATCGATACCCACGGCCCCTCAGCTGTTCGACGCTGAGGTCGGCGACCTGCTCGGCATACTCTCTGCCAGCGACGACCAGATTCGCGCCTTTCGCGTGCGTGCCAGTGACACGACCTGCTTCGTCACCCTGATCGAGCCGCGGCGACGTCTGGCGATGCGCCATGCGCCATCGTCGCCGACGCCGATCCCTGCGCTCGATCGCCTGGCCACGGACGATCCCGCCATGCACCGTGTTCTCAAGTTGGCACGACGGCTACGCAACGAGGAGGTGAGCGTGCTGATCAGCGGGGAGACGGGCACCGGCAAGGAGGTGTTGGCGCGGGCGCTGCATGACAGCGGTAAGCGCGCCAAGGGACCATTTGTGGCGGTGAACTGCGCAGCGATTCCAGAACCGCTGATCGAGAGCGAACTGTTTGGCTATCTGCCTGGTGCCTTCACGGGTGGGCGTAGCAAGGGCATGCGCGGGCTGATTCAGCAGGCCGAGGGCGGAACGCTGTTTCTGGATGAGATCGGTGACATGCCCTTGCCGCTGCAGAGCCGGTTGCTGCGGGTGCTGGCCGAGCGTGAGGTGATGCCACTGGGCGCTGATAAGGCCGTGCCGGTGGATATTCGGGTGGTCACCGCGACTCACCGTGAGATGGGGGAGCTGATCGCCGCCGGCCACTTTCGAGAGGATCTCTATTACCGGCTCAACGGCGCCCAGTTGCGACTTCCGGCGCTGCGCGAGCGGGCCGATAGGCACTATGTGATTCGCAGCGTCTTCGATAAGCTGTTGGCCGGGCGTGAGCGCGACGTGCGATTGCGTGCGGATGCGATGAGCGCGTTGCTGGCCTACACGTGGCCGGGCAATATTCGCCAGCTCAAGAATGCCCTGGCCTTTGCCCTGGCCACGGCAGATGACGACGAGATCACGGTCCACGATCTGCCCGACGAGTGTCAGGGCGCTATCGGCGGCGCACCGAAAACCCTCCTGCCAGCCCTGCAAGCGGTGACATCCGACGAAGGGCAGCGGTTGCAAGCGCTGCTCAAGGCGACAGGGTGGAATGTCAGCTTGGTGGCGCGCCAGCTGGGCGTTTCGCGGCCGACGGTCTATCGACGTATGCGTCGTCATGGGGTGGTACCGCCAAACTGGCAGGAGCGTATCTCTTGAGAACAGGGAGCTGGCGCGCGAGTGTTCGCAGCTGAAACCTTAACAGGCTATCGTTTGTCGCAAGGTACGACGACATCGTCCGTTGAGGAGTCAGCATGAGCCAGGAAACCGAGTACGTTCCACCCAAGGTCTGGACCTGGGAAAAAGCCAGCGGCGGGACCTTTGCCAATATCAACCGACCCATCGCAGGGCCCACCCACGACAAGACGCTACCCGTCGGCAAGCACCCGTTCCAGCTGTACTCACTGGCCACGCCCAACGGCGTCAAGGTCACGGTGATGTTCGAGGAGTTGCTGGCGCTGGGGCATGCGGGAGCCGAATACGATGCCTGGCTGATTCGCATCGGCGATGGGGATCAGTTCGGCAGCGGTTTTGTCGAAGTGAACCCCAACTCCAAGATCCCGGCGCTGATGGACCACAGTGTCTCGCCGCCTATCCGGGTGTTCGAGTCGGGTTCAATTCTGCTCTATCTGGCGGAGACGTTCGGCGAATTCTTGCCGCGTGACCCGGCCAGGAGAACGGAAACGCTGAACTGGCTGTTCTGGCAGATGGGTAGCGCGCCCTACCTGGGCGGTGGCTTCGGTCACTTCTATGCCTACGCGCCGACCAGGATCGAATACGCCATCGACCGCTTCACCATGGAGGTCAAGCGTCAGCTCGACGTGCTGGATCGGCGCCTGGCCGAGACGCGCTACCTGGGCGGGGACGAATACACCATTGCCGATATCGCCAACTGGCCGTGGTATGGACAGTTGGCGCTGAATCGCGTTTACGATGCCGGCGAGTTCCTTCAGGTTCATGAGTACGAGAACGTGCAGCGCTGGGCCAGGGAAATCGACGCACGACCGGCGGTAAGGCGCGGACGCATGGTCAACCGCACCTTCGGTGCGCCTACGGAGCAGCTACATGAGCGCCATGATGCCAGCGACTTCGAGACGAACACCCAGGACAAGCGCTAGGCGGACTATTCCAACCACCATGGCATCGACGCATACGGGCATGAGAGCATCCGGCCCATTGCGCTGTCGCCGCGGCTGGTGTCAATCGGCGCATTCCCTGCCCTGCTGCCCCCGGGCGATCAGCTCATCGGCCAGGCGCGTGCGGCCAGGGCGAATTCCACCCGTGCCGCCGACAGTGCGCCCATATCCTTGGAGCTGGAGTTTCGCTCCAGGTCATCAAGCAGAAGCTTTGCCTGCACCAGTCGTTGCTCCAGGTTCTCGCTCAGCAAAGGGTCATGGGACGACAGTTCACTAGCCATGTTCAGGTTGTTCATTTCATCTTCTCTCCAACGCCACTGCCTGCCTGGGGGCATCCGAGGCTGTAGCGATCCATCGCCTGCCATGTTCGTCACTTGCTAGTCTGGATATCGGACCCCAGGGAGAAAACTTGAGCCCTGCTTACGCCGCGAACTGGCCGGTGGCGATCAGTGGCGGCATTGCGGGTGTTGATGTGGCGAAGAGAAGAGGGTGGGGAGGGAGGCGTGGTGACAGGCGCTGACCAGGGGCTCAGCCGATTACCTCCCTTGCCGTAAGCAAGCGTATTTGAGGAACGGTGCAGGTTCTGTTGCGCCCCTCTGCCTTAGCGGAATAAAGCCCTTCATCGGCCTGCCGAATCAGCGCCTGGGGGCTATGGTGACGAACGGGCAGCAGCGAGGCTGAGCCGATGCTGACAGTGACTCGATCCGCCACCGGTGAGGCACCAAAGGCGATGTGGCGCTCGCTCAGCAGGGCATGAATGCGCTGAGCCAGAATCGTTGCGCCCTCCAGGTCGGTGCGGGGAGCGAGAATGACCATTTCTTCGCCGCCATATCGCGCCAGCAGGTCGCCAGGGCGGTTGACTGCCTGGCTCAGTACGGCGGTCACTTCCTTCAGGCAACGGTCGCCCTCCAGGTGGCCGTGGGTGTCGTTGAAGATCTTGAAGTAGTCGACATCGATCATCAGCAGGCTGAGAGGCTGGCGTTCGCGAGCGGCTCTGCGCCACTCAAGCTTCAGTACCCGTTCGAACTCGCGGCGGTTGGCAATCTCCAGCAAGCCGTCTCGGGCAGCCTGCTGATGGAGGTCATTGTTCAGGGCTCCCAGCACTGCCTGTGCCTGCACGAGTCGGGTTTCGCGAGCCTGGGCGTCGCGCAGGAGGGGCAGGAAAATAACCGATGTCAGGGCAACTCCGCCAAGGAAAGAGGCCAATATCAGGCCGGTGTGCAGCGCGCCGGGTGCCAGATCCGTCGGGAGGGTGGCGCGAACGACGGTCTGTTCCGGTATCAGGCTGTTGATGACAAGCACGGCAGCGACGAAGATCGCAGCAGCAAGAAGTCGCGGTAACAGGTTGGGACTAATGAACAGTAAGTGCTTGGGCTTGGTATGCATACGTGGCGTCTCGTTCCAAAGTCTGGTCTCGCAATGCTGAGTAGAGATTTCGGTGATGCGCCGTGCCTGTTTCAAATTGCTGCTGGGAGCAAAAAAAAAGGCCGCAGAGCGGCCCAAGTACGCAGGGAACTAAAGGATCTAGCTTACCGTCAGCGAGCCGACATGACGGGCAGCTGAGAATAGGGGGGAGGCCTCCTTGCCGGGATCCATCCCGTATTCACCATTCCTTGGCGACTCCTTGGCATCATCCTTCCTTGCCTGAGCAAGGGCCTCCTGTGAACGGGGTGGTCACGGTGTGATTGCCGGCTTCCCCGATCGTCTTGCTACTGACAAGGATAATGCGACAAAGGTGCCAAAAAAATGAATTACTATAAAAAACAATTAGATATGATGATAATTAAATCAGATAGGCTTAAAGCCGGCTGATATGGTCTTCCAGAACGCCGAGATCTGTTGCGGATCGACGACGGTTATTGTGGTCTTCCGGAAAAATAATTTAAAAACAGATTGTTATGGTGTCGCTATGTGGAGACGCCTGGCGGGCTGGAATGAAATCTGGCGGGCTGGAATGTAGAGCAGCAGGCGACAACTGCCCGTGTCGGTGCCCTGGCTGTTCAATAACAGACACGGCCCGGCCGGGGTGGGCAAGTCCGGGGCTATCGGCTACTAAGGAAGGCAAAGCCGTGCGTTGTGGCTGCATGGTGATGACGGCGAGTAAATGCCATTACTGGACGGAGGTAATAAGTACCGGAGCGACCCCACGATTGAGCATGCCCAGCTCCCTGGCGGCGCGCTTGGAGAGGTCGATGACGCGTCCCTGGACGAAAGGACCGCGGTCGTTGATCAGCACCGTGACCTCGCGGCCGTTGTCCGGACGGGTCACCACCACCTCGGTACCGAACGGCAGGCTCGGGTGGGCTGCGGTCAGGGCCTGCTGGTCGAAGGGCTCGCCGCTGGCGGTCGTTTGACCCTGGAAGCGGTCGCTGTAGAAGGATGCGATGCCCTCATCGATCAGCTCCGGCGTTTCATGGGCCGCTGCCTTGCCAATCAGCAGCAGGCCTATCAGGCCGCCGGTCAGGATCAGGCGAGTTCGTGTCGCCATGTTTCACCTCGTGACTACTGCATCGCGCCGCATACTCGTATCCCACGATGAGGCGCCATGATCAGTGATTGAGGACGCGTGGCTCATGCTGCACCAGCCTCGCATTCGTCTCAAGCCAGCCCCAAGGCATGTACTGCCAGCCGGAAATCGGTATCCATATGTCACTCGAAGTATCCATATGTCACAAGATCGCCGACGTTAACAGGGGTTGCCGGCAAGATAGTAGTCGTATTGCCGAGTCAGGGCAACCCAATACGAAAACACCCTATCGGGCCAGGGGCTCAATAGGGTGTGGTAGCTACCGAAAACGTCAACCATCAGGAAGAGTAATCTTCCTTGTACAGTTCGGCCTTGGCGTCACGCATGACGTCTTCACAGGCCGCTTGCTGGGCGAGCTGGGTCAACAGGCCCTGGGTGACTTCGAAGCCTTTTCCCAGGCAGGTGTCGATATCCTGGCGACTCACATGGGGGGTAACGCTGCAGTCGATCTTGATCGTCCTTCCGCTGCCATCCAGCTTATCGGCGAGCTGGCGCAGTCGCCAAGCGATGCGCTCTTTCCAGCTTGATGTTTCTTCCACGCCTTCATATACGCTAAACGTGCATTGCCACTCAGGTTTATAGATTTTCATATGAAACCTCCGGGCTGGCTTGGAAAAGTGGTCGATCGTGTTTTCTGCTCCGCATGAGAAAGGTAGTACGGTGTCACTATATACCCTTTAAGCCAGCAATAAAGTGCAAAGACTCGGAAACACCACCATGGTGGTGTTTCCGAGCACGGCCTGCCGTGGAGCGGCGGGGGCGCCGCTTTCTCGGTTCATGCCATGGCGCTAGTGGGAGTGGCGGCCGGGAGCAGCCTCAGCGGGAGCCAGGGGGGCGGTGTGAGCGTGGTCAGGTAGTCGGCCAGGGCATCGAAAGCGGCTCGCTGCAGCTGTGCCTGACTGGCCCAGAACTGGAGCACTTCGGCTTCGAACGGCTGGGTTTGCTGCGTTGCAGTGTTCATGATGCGGGCCCTCCTTAAGGGACTTCATCAACCAGCCTAGGCGCTTTATTGCTGCGATGCAGCATTTTTTTTGTAACTGTCTTTCCTGCCAGGCTCCTGGTCCAGGCACGGCGTAGCTATTCGCCGCTGCCGCCGGGAATTGAATTCCCGCCGTCCCCGGTTGGACTGAAGCCGCTTCTCTGTCCATGGTTAAGAGTATCGATGAGGCCAGGGATGGAAATGAACAGGGCAGCTCGACTAACAAGTGTTGCGCTTGCGGGCGTGGTGCTGATTCTGGCGGTGGCAGGCGTGCTGCTGCTGGAATCGACATGGATGCGCGAATGGCTGGAACGACAGGCCAGCCAACAGCTCGGCCGTGAGGTCGAAGTCGAAAACCATGGCATCGGCTGGGGCGCGCCCGTCACGCTGCAGCTCGATGAGGTGCGCATCGCCAGCGCCGAGTGGGCCGAGGAGCAGCCGCTGGCGCGCATGTTCGAGCTGTCGGTTACCCTCAACGTCTTCGCCCTGTTGCAGGGCAGGCTGGCGCTGGACCGTATCGTCATCGATCAGCCTGTGCTCCACCTGATCCGTCGAGAGGATGGCTCAAGCAACTGGGAGGAGCTCTTCGATGGTGACCCGGATCAGGAGCGAGAAGAGGATGAGCCCCTTTGGCCCGGTGAGTTCAATATCGGTCAGGGGCATCTGGTCTACCGCGATGCTGCCCTGGATCTGCTGCTCGATGCCGTCTTTCAGACGCCGGGAGCCGAGATTACGGAGGGGTTGAGCCTGGAGGTGTGGGGCGATGGCCGCTTCAAGGAGGACGAGCTTGAGTACCGGGGGTTGGTCCATTACTTGCGGGACGAGGATTACCTTCACGTCGAGTCCATGCATGGGCGGGTCGGTAATGACCTTTTCTCCGGTGCCCTTGAGCTGGACCTCGACCTGGATGTGCTCACGCTTCAGGCGCGTCTCGATATGGTGGCGCTGGACCTGGAACGCTGGGAAGACGACGAGGCTGATATTCCCTTCCCCGGCCCTGAATGGGAGCAGGAACTGGCCCAGGCGTTGGCAGTGCTGGAGGCGTATGACGCGAAGCTCGACATTGCCGTGGAGGAGCTCCGCTACGGTGACCAGGTCCTGCACGATCTGATTCTTCAAGCTGGGCCAATGAAGAGAGTGTTGTCATCGAACAGCTTCAGGCCCTGCAGCGGCTGGAGGGTGACGCGTCGCCCGGCATGCTGGCTGCGGATGGACGAATTGAGCTGTATGAGGCACGACCGGTGGCGGCCGTGGCGGCCCAGTTCGAACGCTTCGACCTGACCGCGGCGCTGGCTCCACTGGGCATGGGTGAGCTGGGCATCCTCGAAGGCCGGGTCAATGCCCAGTTGCGGGAGGGTGCGCTGCTGCTGGAGGATACCGACCTCGATTATCGCCTCCCGGCCTGGGAGCTGGCGCTCTCGCTGGGGGCTGAACCGCGTGAGGTCGAGCACGCCGACAGGCCGGCAGTGCGGCTGTTCGGCAACGGTGCTTATGGAGGACGGCCGGTCGAATACGACCTGACGGTGGGGCCAGTCGACCTGGTCGAGGAGTCGCCGAACTATCCGCTTGCGGGCCAGGTGAGCACGGGGGACACCCTGCTGCAGATGGATGGGCGCCTGGTGCGTCCCTTCGAGCTCGAGGCGATTGAAGGTGATGCTCGCCTGGAAGGGCCCACGCCCGAGGAGTTCGCGGCTTTTTTCGGGGGCGACCTGCCAACGCTTCCCCCCTACTGGCTCGAAGCCTTCCTGCGCTACAGCGATAACGTCCTGACCCTCGACGATGCGCAGGGTCGCATCGATGAGCTCCATCTCACGGGTGACCTGACCGTGGATTTCGGCCGTGATGTGACTCACGTTGCGACCCGGATTCACACCGAGGAGCTGGACCTGAATCGCTGGGAGCCGCTGGGCCAGGCCACGGGCGACGATTCGGCATGGGATGACCTGGGGCCGGGGCACGACTGGGACCGGGGCCTGGCCGAATCACTGAAAGGGCTCGATGGGTATGACGCCAGGTTCGACCTTACCGCGGATCGGCTGCTATATACTGACCAGCTTCTCCACGAGGTGGCGCTGCAGGGCGAGATCGACGGGCCGCGTCTCACCGTCACCCACTTTCATGCGCTTCAGGAGCCGGCCCTCGGACAGCAGGGGGCACTCACCCTGGATGGCTGGGCCGAGGAGCGGGACCAACGGCTGGCTGCGAACCTGTCCGCTCAGCTCGACCAGTTCAATCTCGACATGGCGCTGACACCACAGGGCCTGGGCCAAGCCGGCATCCTGTCCGGCCGACTCAACGTGGCCGTGGTGGAAGGCGGGTTGCTGTTCGAGGACTCCGCGCTGGATTATCACGCTCCGCAGTGGGATCTGGCCCTTTCTCTGCGGGCAAGCTCAGAGGAGGGCACGGATACTCCTGGTGTGCACCTGGTTGGCGACGGGACCTATGAGCAGTCGCCGTTTGCCTACGACCTGGTCGTGGGGCCAGTGCTTGGCTTGGCCGTTGACGAGACGCCTTATCCGGTCACCGGTCAGGTGAGCAGCGGCAACACCCGGCTTCACATCAACGGCAGCGTGGTCCGACCCTTCGAATTGGAGGCGGTGGAGGGCAATGCTCGGCTCGCCGGTTTCAGCCCGGCAGAGCTGTCCGAACTGACCAGCATCGGTTTTCCGGACCTGCCCCCCTACGAATTGGCCGGCTACCTGCACTACAGCGGTGATCTCCTCGACCTGGATGGCCTGGAAGGGCGCGTCGGAGACAGCGATGTGGCTGGTGACGTGCGTCTTCGCCTGGGCGACCGAAACAGGGTCTGGGCCACGCTGACTTCCGAGCGGGTCGATGTGGATGAACTGTTGGATATCGGGCCAAGGGAAGCGTCATCTCCCGAGCAGGAGACCTGGGTCGAAGACATAGACCGACACCAGAATATCTTCCCTGATCGCCACTGGGACCTGGACGCACTCGGCAATATCGATGCCGTTCTGGACTATCAGGCGGCAGAGGTTCATTCCCGGTATGCACCGCTCAATGACCTCGCTCTTGACCTCGAGCTGGAGCAGGGGGTGATGACCGTCTCGCCGCTGCGGGTGGGGCTCGGTGGCGGGCAGGTCCATGCGGGCTGGGTCCTGGATGCGCATCAGGAGGACATCGTTGGCGAGCTGCAGCTGGAGGTCACCGGGGTGCATCTCGCCCCGCTGCTGGACGATGCCGGGATCCCCGAAGTCGCTGAAGATACCCTGGGTGTCATCGGCGGGCACGGCGAGTTCTCTTTTCGCGGTCGCTCCATGGCCCAGCTCATGGCCGGGTTGGACGGTGAGCTGGAACTGGCCATGTCCCACGGGTGGTTGGACATCATTGCCGCGGAACTCATGCCCCTGAATGTCGCCAATGCCCTGGTACTGGCGCTGGCCGGGGAAGATGAGCAGGTGCAGCTAAAATGCAGCTATGTTCACTTCAAGGCCGACCATGGCCTGGTCACCCTGGAGAATTTTTTCATGGCCACCGAGATTGCACACTTCATCGGCGCCGGGGCAATGAATCTCGCCACCGAGGAGCTGGACATGGCGTTTGAGGGGCACAACAGGGATGTCACACTGTTTACGGCCAATACCCCGGTCAAGCTGGAAGGCCCCTTGAGCGACCTGAGCGTGGAGGTCGTCACCCCTGAGCTGCTGGGACGAGGCGTGCTGACCGCGCTGGGGGCCGTGGTTGCACCGCCCCTGGCGATCCTGCCCTGGATCGACCCCGGTGGCGGTGAAGACGTGGGCATCGGTTGCGAAGAGGCCCTGAGGCAGTTCCACGACTGACTTTGCGATGCCGCTGAATGGCTGGCTTGTGTCCCGTTTTCAAGTGCGCCTGTTAAAGGTGTACCAGCATCTTGCCCTTGTTGGCCCCTTCGAAGAGTTTCAGAAAGGCATCGGGCGTGCGTTCCAGGCCCTCCTCGACGGTTTCTTCGTAGTCGATCTCGCCCTGGGCGACCAGCGGGCCCACTTCCTCCAGGAAATGAGGATACTCGGTCCAGTGGTCGAAGATGATGAAGCCCTGCATGCGAATCCGGCGGATCAGGATCATGGCGAGGTTGCCGGGGGCGGTGCTGGGCTTTTCGGCATTGTAGTCGGCGATCAGGCCGCAAACCGCGATGCGCGCACCAACGCGCAGGTTGTTCAGTGCCGCTTCCAGGCAGATGCCGCCGACATTCTCGTAGTAGACGTCGAAGCCGGCTGGGCAGGCCTCCTTCAGGTCGGCGCTCAGTTGCTGGGCATCCTTGCCACGGTAGCTGACGGCCGTGATGCCGATCGACTCCAGCCAGGCGAGCTTCTCCGGTGCACCGGCAATGCCCACCACGGTGCCGCCCCTGGCCTTGGCCAGTTGAACCGCCAGCGAACCCACTGCGCCGCTGGCGGCGCTGACCAGGACATTGTCGCCCTCACGGATCTTGGCGATGTGGTTGAGGCCGGTCCAGGCGGTCATTCCCGGCATGCCCAGCACACCCAGGTAGGCTTCCTCGGGCACCTCGATTTCCGGCAGGGGCTCCAGGATGTCGGCCTTAAGCTGAGCAATATCGCGCCAGCCGGCCATATGGCGAACCTTGTCGCCCTGCTTGAAACGGGTGTCACGCGATTCGATCACTTCGCCCACCGCGGCTCCCTCCAGCGGCTCATTGAGTTCGAACGGGTCGATATAGGTCTTCACGCCGCTCATCCGGCCGCGCATATAGGGGTCCACCGACAGCCAGGTATTGCGAATTCTCACTTCGCCATCCTGAAGCTCCGGCAGTTCGACGCTGTGCAGCTCGAACAGCTCGCGTTGCGGCGTGCCTTGCGGATAGTCCGTGATGGTGAAATAGCGTGATTGCATGGGCGTACTCCTTCGCACTTTCTGGCTAAGGCACTGCAATCGCTTGCAGTGCAGGCAGTCTAGACAGACTAGATAGCCGAATCGTATCTGGCGAATCCGGCGTCCGTCATTTCAGGGTCACCTCGCCAAGCGCCTGGGTCAGGCGCTCCAGCAACGCGCCGCTATGACGCCAGAAATGCCAGTAGAGCGGTACCGACAACGATTCGCCCGGTGCGATGCTGGCCAACTTGCCTTCCGCCATCAGGGTGTCTGCCTGCATCATCTGCGGGATCATGCCGTAGCCCATGCCGGCAAGGGCCAGGCGCACAAAGCCCTCCGAAGAGGGGCACAGGTGGTAGGGAAAGCTGCCGTGATAGCCGCACTGGGCGAGGAAGCGGTGCTGCAACTGGTCGTGGGGGCCGAAGACGATGGCCGGAGCCTGGGTGAAGGCTTCGGCAGACGGGCCATGGGGAAAGTGGCGAGCGATGTAGTCCGGAGTGGCCAGGGGGTGGTAGGCCATTTCGCCCAATGAGACGCAGCGGGCACCGGCAATGGGCTGGGAGCTGGCGCATAGGCAGGCCGCGACGTCGCCGTCACGCAGCCGCTTGAGCCCCACGTCCTGATCCTCGACTACCAGGTCCAGCAGCAGGCCTTCCGTTCGGCACAGCTCGCCCACGGCGTCGGCCCACCAGGTCACCAGGCTGTCGGCATTGATCGCAATACGCAGCCTGGGAGCGGACTCCTCCAGGGTGGGCAGGGTAGTGCGCAGGTCCCGCTCGAGCAGTTGGACCTGCTGGTAGTGATTGAGCAGCCGCTGGCCGGCGGGAGTCGGGTGCAGTTCGGGGTGACGGATCAGCACCGGCTGACCGAGGCGGACCTCGAGCGACTTGATGCGCTGGGAAACCGCCGATTGCGACAGGCCCATGGCGTCACCGGCGCGTTCGAATCCACCGCACTCGATGACCGTGGCCAGGGCCTGGAGCAGCTTGTAGTCCAGCATGGGGCGCTCACTATTAGAAAAATTGATGTGTCATTAGCGGTATGATTTTTAAGTATATAGCCTCGCCATTATGCTTGCCGCATTCCAATTGGCATATCGAGAATCCTCAAGGAGGGCAGGCGATGCTGGAGAGTTACCTCACCGGACTGATTGTGTGTGGCGGGATCATCATTGCCATTGGTGCCCAGAATGCCTATGTATTGGGCCTGGCGGTCAGGCGAGAGCATCACTGGTGGTCGGCCGGACTCTGCATGGGGACCGACGTGGTATTGCTGACGGCGGGCATGTTCGGGGTCAGTGCGATACTGCTGACCATGCCGAGCGCCATGGAGGCGATGCGCTGGCTAGGCGTGGCGTTTCTCTCATGGCTTGCCGCCCAGGCGTTCTACCGGGCCGCTACCGGGCGAGAGGCACTGATGGCGTCGAAGGAGGGCGGGCGCAGCCTGAAGCATGTGCTGTTTGCCACCCTGGCCGTGACGATTCTCAACCCTCAGGTCTATCTCGACACCCTGCTGTTGATACCGGCCATCGGTGCCCAGCAGGAGAGCGCTACCACCTTCGTGGCCGGGGCAAGTACCGCATCGATTCTGTGGTTCAGCCTGCTGGCCTGGGGCGGTGCGCTGCTGTCGCCCTGGCTATCTCGCCCCCTGGCCTGGCGTCTGATCGATGGAGTGATCGGCCTGATGATGGCGACGGTGGCCGTGCATCTGGTTCGCAACGGGGTGTGAGGCGTCATTCGAGAACCGCTTCGTGCCACGCCTCGTGGCCGCAGCTCAGGCAGTGGTAGAACGCTTCGAAGCCGGTATCGGAATCAGCCGATTCACGCATCGTGCCCTTCTGGTAGGTGAAGGCGCGCAGCGTGCAGACCGGGCAGCGGATCTCCCCATGGAGAGGTGTGATGGCCGGCCCCTTTTCCGGGAGGGGCGGGGCAGGCGGCTGCGCTGCGACGTCAGCAGCCACACCATCGAGATCGGCGTTCAGCTTGGCCGCCAGCTGGCGTGCCGCTTCCGCCTGCTCGCTTCCCGCCAGGTTTGCCAGTTTCCTGATCCCTTCCTTGATGGCATCCAGCGGGATGTGGTGTCGGCCATTGGCGCTCTCCTGCGGATTGCTGAGACGTGTCACTTCGTTATATCAGCATACCCCCATCGTTCGCGAGGCGCCCGTGGGGCCAGTCGGACAGAAGGGCTTCTTCGAGAACAAAACGATCGTTCGTTTCTTTGGGGGCTAAAGTTTCTTAGGAAGCTGCCGATAGATAGTCATGAGGGTCTTATTTTCTCTGTAATTCCTTGTTTGCGAATTATTTTTCTATCATGCGGGCTATCTGTCGGAAGGTTTTATGTCGGGAAGGTTGCTAAGCACGCTTGTCACCGTGCTACTCATGCTGGTGTTCTCGGCCCAGGCGGCACAGGCACAGATGTCGGATACACCGAACCTGACGCTCAACGGCTTCGGTACCGTCGGGGTTGTCCATTCCGACGAGAACCAGGCGGACTTCGCCGCGAATATCCTGGCTCCCAAAGGGGCTGGCTACACCAGTGACTGGAGCGCGGAGGTCGATAGCAGACTTGGCCTTCAACTGACCGCCAGCCTGACACCACGGCTTTCCAGCGTGGTTCAGGTCATTTCCGAGCAGCGGTACGACGGCACCTACAAGCCGAAAGTCGAGTGGGCCAACGTCAGGTTCGAGATCACCCCGGATTTCAGCGTACGTGCCGGTCGCATGGTCCAGTCGACGTTCATGTCTTCCGAATATCGCAAGGTGGGCTACGCCACGCCCTGGGTCCGGCCGCCGCTGGAAGTGTACCGTATGATCCCGGTTACGAACTTCGATGGCCTTGATGCCAGCTACCGCTCACGCATCGGTGATGTGACGCATACCCTGCGCGGTACCTATGGCAAGGCAGATGCAAGATACCAAGGGGGAGGCACGGCGGAAGCGCGTGAAGCCATGGGCTTGGCGAGCACCCTGGAGTGGGGCGCCACCACCCTGTTTGCCAGCTATGGCCAGTATCGCCTGACGATAGAGGAACTGAATCCATTCTTTGATGGTTTCCGTTTCTTCGGGCCGGAGGGTGAGGCTATCGCCGATCGCTATGATGTCGATGACAAGCGATTCGAGGTTATCAGTTTCGGGGCGCGCTATGATCCCGGCGACTGGTTCCTGATGGGCGAATGGGCCCGTTCGGATAGCCAGACGCTCATCGGTGACCTTCGCGGCTGGTATGTCACCGGAGGTGTTCGCGTAGGGGCGGTCACCCCTTATGTGACGGTGGCGCGGGCCAGCGTGTCCAGCAACCTTTCGGATCCCGGGCTTTCGACGGAGTGGATGCCACCCGAATGGCTTCCAACGGCAGAGCTCTTCAACGAGACGCTGAATCATCTCTTGCTCTCATCAGCCCGGCAGAGGAGCCTGTCGCTGGGCGCCCGCTGGGACTTTGCCCGCAATATGGCCCTGACCGCTCAGTACGATCATATCGATATCGATGGTGGGTCCCAGGGCATTCTGCTGAATCTCCAGCCGGGATTCGAGCCCGGTGGCACGGTCAATCTATTCAGCCTCGCGCTGGACTTCGTGTTTTGAGGAGGCAGCGAGTGACAAAGCGACTGACGTCAACCCTCCTGGGCCTGTTATTCACCCTTGCGGTCGGCTCCGCCAGCGCCGAGGTGGTGGTCGTTGTCTCGGCACAGAACCCTACCGAGAGCCTATCGCGTGCCCAGCTCGCCGATATCTTCCTTGGCCGGTTGAATCGCTTGCCCAGCGGCGGGGTGGTGACGCCCTTCGACCAGCGGGAAGGCACCGACGCGCACAGGGCGTTCTACCGGGACTACCTGGGTCAGACCCCGGCCCAGATCAAGGCGCACTGGTCGCGACTGATCTTCACCGGTCGCGGCCAGCCGCCACGCTCGGTTGCCAATGACAGTGCCATGGCGGATGCCGTGGCAGCATCTCCCGAAGCCCTCGGGTATCTCGGTTCGACCTATCTCGATGCGTCCAATGTGGGCGACCGCCTGCGGGTGGTGGTCATTGAATAACCACGATGCCAAGCAGGATGACAGCGTGCCGAATGGCGGCACGGCTGTCCGGCGCTGGCTGCACCGCCTGGTCGAGCCTGCATTCCTCTTTACTCTCGTTGGCTTCCTGGTCCTGGCGGTTATCTGGGGCACCACCCTGAACCTTGTGGCCATGGAGCGGGCCTCGGCCGATCGAACGGCGAGGGCATTGGCTGCCGATACGGCAGATACCTATGAAGCCCAGATGGTGCGGGCGCTTCGGGAAATCGATACGACCCTTAGGCTGGTTCGCCACAGTCTGGATGGCAGGCCTGCCGAGACAGTACTCGAGGAACTGCGTGCTCGGGACATGCTGCCTCCGGAGCTGCTGTTCACGATCAGCGTCGTCGACTCCGGGGGCAACGTGATTGCCAGTACGCCTGAAGCCACCCCTTCACAGCAAAATGTGGCCGATGACGACTATTTCCTGCGTGCCCATGAAGAGGAGGGCATGGTGGTGGGGTTGCCGCGACGCAATGGGGAGACGGGGGAGTGGCAACTGTTCTTCAGTCGGCAAGCTCATGCCCAGGATGAGGGGATGACGGTCATCGTGGTAGCGGCGGTTCATGCCGGCTATTTCGTCAGCAGCTATGCCCCGGACGTCTTGGGCGACGAGGGGGTATTGGCACTGCTGGGAAACGACGGCATCTTCCGAATAAAGCGAACGGGCGACGAAGTCATCACGGGCACGACGGTCGACTACAGCGCCGTGGTAGCCAATAACGGTGCAATGGGAGGGCCGGCAACGGTCAGGGTCAATCCCTGGGACGAGACAAGGCGCTACACTGTGGCAAGAGAGCTTTTCGAGTTTCCGCTGGCCATTGTTGTCGGCCTTTCGGAGGCGGAGCACCTGGCCGCAGCTCAAGAGTCCGAGCGCACCTATCTCTGGTACGCCACCCTGGCCAGCCTGCTGCTGCTTGCGTTCATTGCCCTCTTGGGGCGGTTGAGCTGGATGCTCCATCGTTCCCAGTCGAGGATCATGGATGAGCGCATCGCCCACGCCCGTCGTGTGGAGTACCTCGCCTTCCACGATAACCTGACCGGGCTGCCGAATCGCGCCTATTTCACCCGGCTACTGACCCAGGGCATGCAGCAGTCCCGGCGTTACGGCAAGCGGCTGGCGCTGCTGTTCCTTGACCTTGACCGCTTCAAGGCAATCAACGATTCCCTGGGCCACGATGCCGGCGACGAGCTGCTTCAGGAGGTGGGGCTGCGGCTCAATGGCTCGGTACGTGAGAGCGATATCGTCGCCCGGCTGGGGGGGGACGAGTTCGTGATCCTGCTGCCCGAGATAACCGACCCGTCTCAGGTCACCGTGGTCGCCGACAAGATTCTCGACGCGGTCAGTTTGCCCTTCACCCTCGTCGGCCAGGAGTTTCGGGTTACGGTGAGTATCGGCATCGCCCTGTTTCCCCAGGATGGGGAGGATGAACAGACCCTGATGAAGCACGCCGATGTGGCGATGTATCACGCCAAGGCGCAGGGCAAGAACAACGCCCAGTTCTACTCGGAAAAACTGAGTGTCGACTCGCTGGAGCGCCTTGCCCTGGAGTCGAGTATGCGCAAGGCACTCGAGAACGAGGAGTTTCGACTCTTCTACCAGTCCAAGCAGGACATGATCACCGGTCGTGTCACCGGCATGGAGGCGCTGCTGCGCTGGCAACATCCCGATCTCGGGCTGATAGCGCCCATGCAGTTCATACCGCTGGCCGAGGAGAACGGCCTCATCGTGGCGATCGGACGCTGGGTGTTCAACTCGGCATGCCGCCAGAACGTCGAGTGGCAGGCACAGGGCTTCCCGCCGCTGAGCATGGCCGTGAACCTCTCCGCCCGCCAGTTCCTCGATGACCACCTGCTGCAGGATATCAAGAGCGCACTGGAAGAGACCGGCATGGCACCGGAGCTGCTCGAGCTGGAGATCACCGAGAGCATGATGATGGTCGACATGCCGCGGACGGTACGGATTCTAAAGGATCTCAAGGGGATGGGGGTGCGGATCGCCATCGACGACTTCGGTACCGGCTACTCGTCGCTCTCCAAGCTGAAGGAGTTCCCGCTCGATACCATCAAGATCGACGGTTCCTTCATTCAGGACCTGGTGAATAGCGCTGAGGACCGGAGCCTGACGGAGGCGATCATCGAACTGGGGAAGAGCCTGAGCCTGACGGTGGTGGCGGAAGGGGTGGAGTCGATCGAGCAGGCCGATTACCTGCGCGCTCACTCCTGCGACCAGTTCCAGGGCTTCTATATCAACATGCCGATGCCGGCGGCCGAGTTCGAGCTGGCAATTCGTCAACAGATTCGCCGCTTCGAGGAGGCTAACCCGACCGATTGAACTCGGCCTCCCGCCCGGCCCCTGGCAAGGTAGTGATCCCGCGTGGCCCGGAAATCCCTACCGGCTATCTGCTCCTTTCGCATGCACTATGCCTCTGGGTTGTTGCATGATGTAAAGACTGACGATTAAATCGAAGTATGATGAGCCTTTGCTAGGCAGAATGATCGTGACGACGAACTTCACACAGAGGCGTGAAGCATGGAAAGGACGGAAAGTGTCACGAGTCGCCAGGAAGGCGACGGGACGTCTGGATCGAGAAGCGCCCTAGCGACGCACTGGCGAGACTTGATGACGTCCGGCGGGCGCACCTGCGAGGATTGCCCGCACTATCTCCGCATCACGCTGCTCAACCTGGCCGGAACGGCGAGCATCATCGTCTGGGGGATCTTCCTGACGCTGATGCTGCTCGGTGTGCTGGATACCTCGTTCGGGCGCATGGGGTTTCATGTGGCCGGCTTGTTGGTCTCTACCGGTGTCATCATCAGCCTGCGCCGTGGGAGCCGGATCGCGGTGGTCACTCATGTGGCCCATGCCTTTCTCTTCATCAGCCTGCTGGGGTTGCCCCTCCTCCGGGCCGATAATCCCCTGGCCATGTCGCTGCCATTGATCTACCCGGCCTTGGCCTTCCTGCTGCTCGATGATATCCGCCGTGGCGTGGCCGGCACCCTGCTGATGACCGCCGGCCTCAATATTGCCCTGGCGCTGGGAGCAGGGCCCGAGCTACGAGATGGCACCATGCTGCTCGATGGGGCCTTGACCCTCACCGCCGGCATGTCGTTCCAGGCCGTGGTCGTGGCGTTGTACTTGCACCATCGTCAGCAGGTCTTGGGGCGCCTGCGCACGGTCAGTGAACAGCTCTCGATCCAAGCCAATCGCGATTCGCTGACGGGGCTGCACAACCGTCGTGCTTTCAATGAAGACCTGGAGCGTGAGCTGCGGCGCCGCGACTGCGACAATCGGCAACTGGCCTTCCTGGTGTTGGATATCGATGGCTTCAAGGCCTACAACGACCGGTATGGACACCCCCAGGGCGATACCCTGCTCAAGCAGTTGGCCAGGGCGATGCGGGAGGTGTTCGGCCGCCAGGAAGATATCCTGCTGCGGCTGGGCGGCGAGGAGTTCGGCATCATCTTTCGCAGCGAGGACGAAGCTCAGGCCGAGGAGATGACCACCCGGTTGCTGTCAGTCATCGAGGCGATCGGAGCGCCGGCGCCCGAGGGACCATGCGATACCGTTACCGTTTCCGCCGGCCTCTACCTGGTGGAGCCCGGCAGTGGTGTCGATGCGGACCATGTCTACCGACGGGCAGACGAGGCGCTTTACCGTGCCAAGTCGGCCGGCAGGGCATGCTGGCAGCGAGCCTCGCGCTGATGAAGTGACGATCTGTTTTCCATCGACCTGCGGTATCCTGTTAATCAGTCGCGCCTGCTCGAACAGCGTGATCCGGATTTGTCGATATGCCTTGCGATGCTTGCCAAGCCAGCAACTGGCGACGTAGCTCTGCGGCCGTCGGCTCGGCCTGCTGCAGTATTTCGTGGATGCGATTGAAGTGTAGCAGTCGGATGCCATGGGATTCCGGCTTGAGATAGAGGTCCGGTGCGTGCCGACGCAGCGACTGACGGGTGATCGACTGCTGCATGATCTTGAAGCTCTGGAAAAGCATCTCGGCCAGGCCTGGCGAAGGCCCGGTGAACGGGTCGCGATTGCCAGACACATCGACGGCGATCACCAGGTCCATTTCGTCCAGCAGAAGATCGAATGGCAGGGGATTGGAGGTACCGCCATCGATCAACAACATTTCGAGATGGGGTACGGGGGTGAACAGTCCCGGGACGGCTATGCTGCCTTCCAAGGCCGGGAAGAGGGGGCCTTCCTCCAGGACAATGCTGTTGCCCGTCCAGTAGTCGGTAGCTACCACCTGCAACGGAATTCTCAGCTCGTTGAAGTTGCGCACTTCGGTATGCAGTGCCAGGTAGCGAAGAAATCCCATCGAGCTGAACAGCCCGCCATCGCCGAGACCGATCTGCAGCAGATCCATCAGGTCCATCTCTGAACTGGCAAGGCCGCTCATTGCGTCCAGCGGTGAGCCGGCGACATCGTCGAATAGATCAAGGATCTCATCGGCAGAGAGTCCTGCGGCATAGAGTCCTCCGATGATCGCACCGATACTGGTGCCGGCAATCCGATCCGGCAGGATACCAAGCTCATCGAAGACCTGAAGCATGGCGATGTGAGCCAAGCCATTGGCTCCTCCCGAACCCAACGCCAGGCCGATTGTGGGACGAGTCGCTTCGCCCGGGTCTGGTCTCTGTTCGGCAGCAAGTAGGCCGGGAGCCAGCAGCAAGCTGGCAACCAGTGCCAGCCTTATGAGAGTTCCGGCCGGCAGCAGTCGGTAGCGGGGGTGTCCCTTCATGATATTTTCCAGTGCAGGAGATTCCTACAGCGTAGGCCTGGCGTGGCATGACTGCGTTGATCCGGGCCAAGCGCGTGGGCAGGGCATGCTGGCGACGCGTCTTGCCCTGACCGGCTGCAACGCGTCAATCGCCAGGTCCATGCTCCATGCAGCGCTCGACGATGGCGGGTCCTTGCTGCAGGTTGGCGCTGAGGTCACGCAGGGCGCTGCGTAGCCCCTCCTCGAGTACCGGGTGGTAGAACGGCATTTCAAGCATCTGGTTGACCCCTGCCCGCTGTTCCAGTGACCAGGCCAGCAGATGGGCAATGTGTTCCATCTGCGGGCCAAAGAGCTCACCACCCAGGAACTGTCCCGAACCGTGCTCGGCATAGAGCCGTATCAGGCCGCGGTTCCGGCGCAAGACCCTGGCGCGCCCCTGGTTGTCGAAAGTGGCCTCGCCTACCGCAATGCATTCACAGCCCCCCAGGCGCTGTTCGAGGAGGGCGCGACTCTGGCCGATTGTCGCCATCTGCGGATCGGTAAAGACGATGGAAAGGGGGGTGCTGCGAAGCCCGGCTCGCTTTTCCGGG
Source organism: Halomonas sp. BC04 (assembly GCF_000568385.1). Lineage (NCBI taxonomy): Bacteria > Pseudomonadati > Pseudomonadota > Gammaproteobacteria > Oceanospirillales > Halomonadaceae > Halomonas > Halomonas sp. BC04. The sequence continues at coordinate 839 of NZ_AZQX01000318.1, read as the reverse complement.
TAGCGGCCGGCGTTGTCACCGGCAATGCGGCCCTGGGTGGTGGCCTCATGCAATAACGGTAGCTCCTGGTTGGCATCGCCGGCGATGAACACGTGGCTCGCGCTATCGTCGACGTTCCGGCACTGCATGGTAAAGCGGTTGTAGTAGGGGACACCCGCGTCGTTCAGTGCCAGGCCGGCATTCTCCAGTCCGAGCCTGTCGACGTTGGGCCGCCGGCCAGTGGCGGCAAGCAGGTATTCGAAGCGTTCGGTCAGCCGCTTGCCGGTATGGCGCTCCAGGAAGGTGATGATGACCCCGTCTCCGTCGCGTTCGATAGCCTCGACCTTGGCTTCGGGGTCGACATAGAACTCCTCGTTGAAGGTGCGGTCGGCATAGTCATGCAGGGCCTGGTCCCGAAAGGGGCCCAGGGAGCCACGCTTGCCGAAGATGCGTACTCGCACGCCGAGTCGGTGCAGGGCCTGGCCCAGCTCCAGGCCGATGATGCCGGGACCGAAGACGGCAACCGACTGAGGCAGGTCGTCCCACTCGAAGATATCGTCGTTGACGATCAACCGGTCGCCTGCCGCTTCGAAGAGTTCGGGCCAGTAGGTACGGGAGCCGGTGGCGATGACGATGGTGCGCGCCTTGAGGCGCAGCCTTTCATCGACGATCAGGGTATGGGGGTCTTCGAAGCGGGCGTGGCCTTCGATTCGGTCGGCTTCATCGATGCGTTTCATGGATTCCAGGACATGCCCCACGAAGCCATCGCGCTCCTGCTTGAGTCGGGCCATGACGGCGCGGCCGTCGACCTCGACCGACCGGTCCGCACGCCGAAACCGCTGGCACCCCGGGCATGGTGG
>NZ_AZQX01000317.1:0-9407 GCF_000568385.1 Halomonas sp. BC04 | reverse complement strand
CCGCCGATGACGATGACGTCAAAGCGGTCGGGGTAATCCAAGGTGCACCTCATTGCGCTTCCGCGCAGATATTGCGTAGGGGATGAAAATCAGCCTCGCAGTATAAACCTCCTGTGGGTAACCGTCAGGGGTTTTCCACACCCGCTCAGCCAAACGACCTTGAGGTACAAGATTTTCATTAAATTAATAGTATGATTTAAAGGTAGTTCTGTTGATGTTGTTACTACTGGTGTGGACAATTTCTGTGGATAACCGAATAACTCCTATGTTTTTCAATGATCTGTATTGTTGACTAGTACCGTGAAATGAGGCGTGCCTCCTGAGGGCGACCGGTGGTGAGCCTGTGGATGAAATCCAGGGTTACGCACAGGTGGAATCCTGCACCGCTTGTCCACCGCCGGCTACCGCTCTTGTCACCATGGCTGTGAACAAGCCGAGCGATGATAGGAGAATGCCCCTGTGGTGGTGCTTTCAGCGTGAAAAGGGAGCCTGAGCAAAAAATACTATCCACAGGCAAAAAAAGGCCCTGTCGATAACCCGACAGGGCCTTTTTTTCCGTTTTTTCTCAAGCAAGACGTGCTGATTGGGTGCTTCAGCACCCGCGGAGGGTAGTGCTGGGTGCGCTCATTCCCTGGGGAGCCGAACGGAACGCCGTCACTCGAATGGGCCAATCAGCCTTCTGGATCATTCGTCGTCGGGAGCTTCGCCAAACCACTTCTCGAAGATCGCATCATAGGTGCCGTCACCCTGCATTTCGGCGAGGGCCTCGTTTACCGGTTCGACCCATGGGCTGCCCTTGTGGAAAACGATGCCGTACTGCTGGCCTTCGTAGAGGGGGCCAACGACCTTGGTATGGCCTTCGCCACGAGTCTGGGAGAAGTAGGAGACGTTGGGTGCGTCATAGAAGGCGGCGTCCACATTGTGTCCCAACAGCGCCATGTACATGTCGCTGTTACCCGGGTAGGGGGTGATGTCTGCCCTGTTACCCAAGGCCTCTTGCAGGAAGTCGTAGCTGGTCGAACCGATGCGGGTGGCGACGGCGAGTCCAGCGAGATCCTCGATGGTCTCCACACTGTCGTTGTCGGCTCTTACGATGATCTGCAGGCCGGAATCGTAGTAGGGGGCAGAGAAGTCGACGATCTCGGCGCGCTCCGCTGTGATGGTGATGCCGGCGATGGCGATCTCCTGGCTGCCGGACTGAACTGCCGGGATGATGCCGGCAAATTCCATGGTGGTCAGGTCGACCTTGAAACCGGCCCGTTCGGCGACTTCATTGATGATGTCCATGTCGAAGCCGATCATCTCGCCGGTAGCGGGGTCCAGCATCTCGAAGGGGACGAAACTGGGGTCGGTGACCACCTTGATGGAGGGTCTGTCGGCCAGGGCGGCAGCGGAAGATCCAAGGCCGAGTGCCAGGGAAGAGGCCAGGAGGGTTCGCTTGAATGAAGGTGAAGGGAACCAGGAACGTTTCATTTAAACTCCCCGTCATAGGACGTTTTTCAAGGAATTCACTCCATTTGACATGGTTAGAATCCCGAAACGCATCAAGTTGGGGAGAGTACCACGATAAGGCCTGAGCCCTTCATGGCCTAGACCATGAAGGACGCGCCGCAGCCGCAGGTAGTGGTGGCGTTGGGGTTGCGGACCAGGAAGCGCGCGCCGGCCAGGCCCTCTTCGTAATCCACGGTGGAACCGACCAGGTACTGGTAGGAGAGTTCGTCGACCACCAGGGCCACTTCTCCGAACTCGATCAGGCGTCGTCCTCCGCCACGTCCTCGGCGAAGTCGAAACCATACTGGAAGCCCGAACATCCACCGCCGGTCACGTAGACCCGCAGCTTGAGCACCGGCTTGCCTTCCTCCTCGATGAGCGCCTGCAGTCGTTTTCTGGCACTGTCGGAGAGCATCATGGGAGTGGGCACGAAAGATTCTGCGCCGCTCATGGGCACCTCCCTGAGCTTGAATGAATGGCTAACAGGGGATTATCCCTAATCCCTAGCAAAAGGGTCAACTTTTCGATAGGCCGTTCGGGCTATCCCGAGGGAAGGGCTGCGAGGAGGCGCTGTGAATACATCCCTGTACGCTACCGACGCCATCCATGGCGTAGGACCTCCTCTGCGCCCTTCCCTCGGTGCCCTATACGAGGTCAGGGCATCAATGCCGGTGCCGCGAGCCCTGCGTGCTCGTCGAGCCCGAACATCAGGTTGAGGTTCTGGATCGCCTGGCCGGAGGCCCCCTTGACCAGGTTGTCGATCACTGCCAGTACCACCACGGTGTCGCCGTCGCCCGGACGATGGACTGCCAGGCGACAGACGTTGGCCCCCTTGACGCTGCGGGTCTCCGGGTGGCTGCCGGCCGGCATGACGTCGACGAAGGGCTCGGCGGCAAAGCGGCACTCGAAGAGGCTTTGCAGATCGCCGGGATCACGGGTCAGCCTGCCGTATAGCGTCGCGTGGATGCCTCGGATCATTGGTGTTAGGTGTGGCACGAAGGTCAGGCCCACCGGCCCCTTGGCAGCGTCGCCGAGGCCCTGGCGAATTTCCGGGAGATGGCGATGGCCGGCGGCGCCGTAGGCTTTCATCGACTCGCTGGCTTCTGCCATCAGTGAGGGCACCTTGGCACCGCGGCCGGCACCGGTGACGCCGGACTTGCAGTCGGCGATGACGTGGCCGGTGTCGATCAGGCCGGCTTCGAGCAGCGGCATCAGGCCGAGCTGCACGGCGGTGGGATAGCAGCCGGGTACCGCAATCAGGCGCGCCTGGCGGATGCGCTCCCGGTGCATCTCCGGCAGCCCGTAGACGGCTTCATCGAGCAATTCAGGCGCGCCGTGGGGCTGGCCATACCAGTTCGCCCACTCCTCGGCGTCACGTAGCCGGAAGTCCGCTGAGAGGTCGATGATGCGGGTGCCCTTGGCCAGCAGTTCCGCGGCCAGGGTGTGGGCCACACCGTGGGGGGTGGCAAAGAACACTGCATCGCAGGCGCCCAGCCGCACGGCATCAGGCTCGCTGAAGGCCAGGTCATCGTAATGGCCGCGCAGGTTGGGATACATCTCGCTGACGCCCATGCCCGCCTCGGATCGCGAGGTGATGGTCTCGACCTCGACACCGGGGTGCTGAGCCAGCAGCCTGAGCAGTTCGACGCCGGTATAACCGGTGCCGCCGACGATTCCGACCTTGATCACGATGGACTCCTCTTGTTGGGCCACAGCTTGTTAAGCCTTGGAGAGATTGGCCACATGCCCTGACACTGGGATCACTCTGTCCGAATATGATACACAAGAGAGAGGGCTGCGACCCAGCCGTCCCCGGAAAACTCTTCGACAGGAAAACCGCCGTGCCGCGCCCGTCACTGCCCGACCTGACCCTGGAAGGATTTCGCCGCAAGCTGGCCAATGTGGACGCCCTGCCTCAGCTCTGCGTGCTGGGCGTGTTGTCCGGACTGTTGACCGGCGCCGTGATGGTCGGATTCCGCCTGCTGCTGGACCTGGGAGCACTGACCTTCATGCCCGACGGCGACCCCGAGAATTTCGAGGGACTCTCGCCGCTGGTGCGTTCTTCCCTTCCCCTGCTGGCGGTCCTGATCATCGGCATCTTCCTGTGGCGCCAGCCCGCGGCCGCTCGCAAGATGGGGGTGGGCCATGTCATCGAGCGCCTCTCCTATCACCAGGGTCGCTTCCCCCTGCGCAACTGGATCAACCAATGGTGGGTCGGCGTGGTCTCGGTGATCGGCGGTTTGTCGGCGGGCCGTGAAGGCCCTGCCATCCATCTTGGTGCGGCGGCGGCGAGCGGAATTGGTCAGCGGTTGCGACTTCCCCACAACAGCCTGCGGGTGCTGGTTGCCTGTGGCACTGCGGCGGGTATCTCGGCCTCCTTCAACACGCCCATCGCGGGGGTTATCTTCGCCATGGAAGTGGTGATGCTGGAGTACACCATCGTCGGTTTCATGCCAGTGATCCTGGCCTCCACCATGGGTGCGCTGGTGGCCATGCTGGTCTACGGATCGGAGCCCGCCTTCCAGGTGCCCAGCGTCAGCATGGGGTCGCTGATGAACCTGCCCTGGATCGTGGTCACGGCGCTGTTCATCGGCTTGCTGGCGGGTCTTTTCATTCATGTGGCGAAAAGTTCCACCATCCGGGAGCTACCGGTGTGGCTGAGACTGATGCTCGTGGCGGTGGCCACGGCTGGCGTGGCCTGGTGGTATCCCGAGGTACAGGGTATCGGCTATGACAGCCTGGATGCCTCGCTGACCGGTCACCTGGCCGTGGATGTGCTGTTTGCTCTGGTGTTGGGCAAGCTGCTGCTGACCGGTCTTACCGTGGCCAGCGGCATTCCCATTGGCATCATCGGCCCGGTCCTGGTGGTGGGCGCCGCCGCGGGAGCCCTCGCCGGCCTGGTCGGGGCCCAGCTGTGGCCCCAGTTGGCGGCCGAACCGGGTTTCTATGCCATGCTGGGCATGGCGGCGATGATGGGAGCGGTACTCCAGGCGCCGCTCGCCGCACTGATGGCGCTGCTCGAGCTCACCCACAATCCCAATATCATTCTTCCCGGCATGCTGGCGGTGGTTGTCTCCGGATTGACGGCCCGTCAGCTATGCCGATGTGACGGCTTTTTCGTCAGTGTGACCCGCCAGGGGTTACACCCCCTGCAGCAGCCACTCATGCAAGCCCTTTCCCGGGTGTCGGTGCCCGCGGTGATGGAGCGCAGCCTGGTGCGCACCCAACGCATGGTGACCAAGGAGCAGGCTCGCGCCCTGCTCGACGCCAAGCCGGTATGGATACTGATCATGCGCTCGACCGATGACAAGCCGACCCTGGCGCTCAAGGCGGCGGATCTGGCTCGGGCATTGATGGACGAGCAACTGGCCGAGGAGGTCGAAACCGCCAGCGAGCTGATCGATCTGCTGGAGGTGCCCGGCCAGCGACTGGAGATGGCACCGATCCACCTGCAGGCGACGCTGTCGGAGGCCTTCGAGCGTCTCAACGACCAGGCGGTGGATGCGCTCTATGTGGAGCATGGGCATAGACCCAAGCAGAAGCGGATTTCCGGTATCATCACCCGCGGTGCCATTGAACGTTACTATTCGCTCAAGTAGTCATTCCCTTGAGCAGGCATTCGCTCCCATGATCGATATCTCATCGACTCGCCCCCGTCAGGAGACCTCATGTACCTGTGGCTGAAGGCTTTGCACATCGTTGCCGTGATCACCTGGTTCGCGGCGATGTTCTACCTGCCGCGACTCTACGTCTACCATGCCATGGCCCGCGACAAGGGCGAGCAGCAGGCCATCGATTACTTCATGGTGATGGAGCGAAAGCTCTATCGTGGCATCATGACGCCCTCCATGATCGCCGTGCTGGGACTGGGCATCTGGCTGCTCTACCTGATGCCACACTGGCTCGGCATGGGCTGGATGCACGTCAAGCTGCTGCTCGTCCTGCTGCTGGTGATCTACCACCATGTCTGTCTGATCTACCTGAAACAGTTTGCCGATGGGCGCTGCAAGCGCAGCCACGTCTACTTCCGCTGGTTCAATGAGTTGCCGGTGATCGCGCTGCTGGCCATCGTCCTTCTTGCCGTCCTCAAGCCGTTCTGACATGGGCGAACGCATGTCATCTCCACCGGTCGTGCTGATAATGGCGGGACATGACCCCACCGGCGGCGCCGGGCTGGTTGCCGACAGCGAAGCCGTGGCGGCTTGCGGCGGCTGGGGCGTCACGATCCCGACCGCGCTGACGGTACAGAACTGCCGTGACGTCGATCGCGTGGTGCCGGTCGACGCTCGACTGATCCGCGAGATGGGCGACGCTCTCGGTGAATTTTCCATCGCAGCCATCAAGGTGGGCCTGATCGCGAGTGTCGACGTACTGGATGCCGTGGTGGATATCGTTCGCGCCCACCCGGGGGTCCCGGTGGTGGTCGATCCGGTGCTCAAGGCGGGGGGAGGAAGTGAGTTATCCACAACCGCTCTGCTGGATGCGTTTCGTGGGCGATTGCTCCCGCTGGTGGATATTCTGACACCCAATCGGCTGGAATTGGCACGCCTGGCGGGTAGCGAGGCGAGCGACGATATAGCCCGGGCGGAGCGACTGCTGGCGCTCGGTTGTCGTGCGCTGATGGTGACGGGAACCGATGACCCTGACGGAGAGGTGCCGTCAGACCAGGTTCAACAGGTACTGTATTCTCGTGAGGCGAGTGTTTGCTGGCGATGGCCCCGGCTGTCGGGCCACTATCATGGCTCTGGCTGCACCCTTGCCGCAGCGCTGGCGGCGCGGCTGGCGGGGGGCGAGGCGCTGAGGGATGCCTGCGAGCAGGCCCAGTCGTTCACCTGGCAGGCACTGGCCGACGGGTGGTGCCCGGGTAGCCACCAGTCATTGCCCCGACGAATCGACAGTGGCTCCTTCCACTTGACCGGTGGCAAGGAGAGGCAGCTTGGCAGTCGTCCGGACTGGCCATGTACCCCTGGGGCAGACAGAATGACCCGACGCTTGACCGATTCCCGTGACATGACCGCAGATCACGGGTTATCCAGTATTCATGAAAAGGTTATCCCAGATTCTATCCACAGCCTGGAAGCATCAGGCGGGATGCCTTTCGATCATTGTTTCAGCGACAGCAAAGAGGCTTTCATGACCACATCCGCACAGCTCTTCGAACAGGCCTGCCGTCACATACCCGGAGGCGTCAATTCCCCGGTGCGCGCCTTCAAGGGCCTGCATCGGCCGCCGGTGTTCATGGAACGGGCACAGGGTGCCTATCTCTATGACGTCGAAGGCAAGCGCTATGTCGATTATGTCGGGTCCTGGGGGCCGATGATCACCGGCCATGCCGATCCCGACGTACTTGGCGCCGTTCGGGACCGTCTCGACAATGGCCTCTCCTTCGGCACGCCGACGGCCATCGAGACCACCATGGCCGACCTGATCTGCGACATGATTCCCTCCATCGAAATGGTGCGCATGGTCAATTCCGGCACCGAAGCCACCATGTCGGCCATTCGCCTGGCGCGAGGATTCACCGGCCGTGACAAGATCGTCAAGTTCGAGGGCAACTACCATGGCCACTCCGATTCGCTGCTGGTGAAGGCCGGATCCGGTGCACTCACCCATGGCGAGCCCAGTTCGCCCGGTGTGCCCGCCTCGCTGGCCGAACACACCATCACCCTCTCCTATAATGATCTCGATGCCGTCGAGGCCTGCTTCGAGGAGATCGGCAGCGAGATCGCCTGCATCATTGTCGAGCCGGTGGCCGGCAACATGAATTGCATTCCGCCGCAGCCGGGCTTTCTGGAGACCCTGCGTCGGGTCTGCACCGAATATGGCAGCGTGCTGATTTTCGACGAGGTGATGACCGGCTTCCGGGTCGCCATGGGCGGTGCCCAGGCCCACTACGGCATCGAGCCCGACCTGACCTGCCTGGGCAAGATCGTCGGCGGCGGCATGCCGGTGGGGGCCTTCGGCGGCAAGCGCGAGGTCATGGAGCAGATATCCCCGCTGGGGCCGGTCTATCAGGCGGGAACGCTGTCGGGCAACCCTCTGGCCATGGCTGCCGGCATCGCCCTGCTCACCAAGCTGCGTGAGCCGGGCTTCCACGACGCTCTGGCCCAGCGGGTGGAGACACTCTGTCATGGCCTTCAGGAACGCGCCGATGCCGCCGGTGTCGATATGATCACACAGCGTGTCGGCGGCATGTTCGGGCTCTTCTTTACGGGCCAGTCCCGGGTCGATAACTTCGCCCAGGCCACGGCCTGCGATGCCGATGCCTTTCGTCGCTTCTTCTCGGCGATGCTGGACGAGGGTGTCTATCTGGCCCCGTCCGCCTATGAGGCGGGATTCATGTCCAGCGCCCACAGTCCCGAGGATATCCAGGTGACCCTGGATGCTGCGGTCAAGGCCTTCGACCGGGTTCGTGAGGGCTGATCGGGAAGCGGTTTCGAAGCGCTATTTCGAGGAGCTCTCATGGCCAAGCCATCAGTGACGTCGACCTATCACTCTTCCGGTGCTCTCAGCCTGGATGAGCTGGTCGACTCGCTGGTGGTGGGCCACCGGTCTAGTCACGATGCACCGTCAAACTCTGGTCCCTCGACGTGCCTGGCCTCGACCCGTCTTCTGATCGACGACGAGATGGGCGCCCTGGAGGCGCTGATGCAGGGTGAGGAGGATCTGGTACAACTCGATTGTCTGCGAGAGTGGCTGGATCAGGAGTTGGTGCGGCTTCAAAGTTGCTTTGCCGAGCGAGGAGAACCGAGGCCCAGCTGGGCCTCGGGGCATCCACGGATGGCGCTGTGCGACAATCAGCGGCTGGTCATGATCAATGCCCTTGATCTCGACCCTGACGATGCCCTCACTTCGCGATCTCTCGATTCAGGGTTCGATGTGGCGGCGTTACTGGTGGGTCTGGCGATTCGTGGTGAAACCCGGCTGGCCAATCGTGCCCTGGACCGCTACCTGCTGTTGTCCGGTGACTATGGCCTGACCAGGATACTGTCGGTACTCCAGGTGGTTCGTGCCCTGTCTGGCGCCCGGCGGGCCTTGCAACGTCGAGCCGGAATGACCCCGGGAGAACCATTGGCGCGTATTGCCGATGCCGTGGCGATGAGTCGACGCTATCTTGCCCTGGCGGAGAAGATATCGGTGTTCCGCTTTCCGCCTCTGATCATCGGGGCAGGGGTTTCCGGAAGCGGCAAGAGTCGTTTTACCGCCAACATGGTCGAGAGCCTGGGGGCGGTGAGACTCTGTTCGGATGTCGAGCGGCGGCGGCTGTTCGGCATCCATCCACAGGCGTCGGGCGCGGAACCGCCTGTGGATATCTTTACCGGCAACGCCACCACTCGCACTTATCAGCGCCTGGCGGAACTCGCCGGGACCCTGCTCGACGCGGGCTTCATCACCTGCGTGGATGCCACCTGCCTTGCTCGCGACCAGCGCGAGCTGCTCTGCCATCAGGCAGAGGCGCGCGGTCTGCCGGTGTTGATCGTCAGCTTCGAGGCCGATGACGAGACCCTGAAGGCGCGTATCGTCAGGCGTGCCCAGCGCCAGGGGGTCTTGCCACGGGTCAGTCTGGAGGTGTTGCGGCGCCAGCAGTCGCTGTTCGAACCCTTCGACGCGGAAGAGCGTCAGCATCTGGTTCACCTGGATACCACCGCGGCAGATGCCACAAAGACCCTGGCTTCCCTGATACAACAGCGCATCTTTGCTGCCTGATACCGCCTCTTTGCTCCTCACGGAAATCATGCTGACTTCCATGTTCAGCTCCTGTGACGCGAAGAGTGGACATGTGAGATGAACTGTAACGCTACCGATAAACTAGATATTAAGCGTAACGCATTAAATCGTATAGCAAAAATATTGCCTTCCTGGAACAGCATTTAAACCTGTAAACATTTAGATACCAAAGTGACAATAGCTGGGGT
>NZ_AZQX01000316.1:0-5743 GCF_000568385.1 Halomonas sp. BC04 | reverse complement strand
AGTTTTCTAGTACTTTGGTCTTTATATTCCTGATGTCCATAGCATCTGCTAAATTAAACACGTCAGGCAGGCGATACTGCATAGCTCCTATTTTAGAGCGCAATAATGACCAGCATAATGCTGAACAATAGATACCAGCTTGCTGGCCAGTGATTTGTCTTTCATGCGACAAGCGCCGTATCAAATAGCATCGTCGCAATCTCTCATTTTGTAAAGTTAAGTTACATTTTTGTCAGCTATGGCCTACGCTCACGCCCTGTGGATGCTTCCTATGGCATACTCTGGCCTATAGTCTTTGCATTGTGAGGTGGCCTTGTGTCGGGTCAAGCAACGGTAGTTCTGGCCAGCGGGAATGTGGGAAAGATCGAGGAGTTCAATCAGCTATTGGGCGAGCTGGGAATGCAGGTTCGACCCCAGGCGGATTTCGGCGTGATCGATGTCGAGGAGACCGGGCTGACGTTCGTCGAGAATGCACTGCTCAAGGCTCGTGAGGCGAGCCGTGTCAGTGGTTTGCCCGCGCTGGCGGATGATTCCGGCCTGGAGGTGGATAGTCTGCATGGCCAGCCCGGCATCTACTCCGCCCGTTACGCCGGCGAGCCGAAGAGCGATGCGCGCAATAATGACAAGCTGCTTGCGGCGCTGGCCGGGACACCGCCAGCAGGGCGTACGGCTCGCTACTGGTGCGTTCTTGCCTATTTACGCCATGCCAAAGATCCGGTGCCTTTGATCGTGCAGTGCAACTGGGAAGGTGAGATTCTGACGGCGCCACGCGGTGACGGTGGCTTCGGCTACGATCCGTTGTTCTGGCTGCCGTCGCTGGGCAGGAGTGTGGCCGAGCTAAGTGCCGAAGAGAAGAATCGGCTCAGTCACCGGGGAAGGGCTCTGCAGTCGCTGGTGGCAGCCTTGGGCGAGACGACGACCAAGTGATGGCCACTCATTCCCGGCGAGTCGATGGCCTGCCGCCTTTGGCGCTCTACGTGCATGTGCCTGGTGCGTGCGGAAATGTCCCTACTGCGATTTCAATTCGCATGGCGTGGGTCACGGGGCCGACTTGCCCGAGACCCGTTACCTCGCAGCGCTGCTCCAGGACCTGGAGGATGATCTGCCCCTCGTCGGTGGTCGTGAGCTGACCAGTATCTTCATCGGCGGCGGCACGCCGAGCCTGATGTCGGCCGGCTTCTATGAACGGTTGTTCGATGTACTGGCCACGCGGCTGTCACTGGCCTCCGATATCGAAATAACGCTGGAAGCGAACCCGGGCACCCTGGAGCGCGGTCGGTTCCAGGGCTATCGGTCTGCGGGCATCAATCGGCTCTCCCTGGGGGTGCAGAGCTTCCAGGATGCCCAACTGCGGGCCCTGGGACGTATCCATAGCGGTGGCGATGCCATCTCGGCAATGGACGAGGCGCGCCATGCCGGGTTCGACAACGTCAACCTGGACCTGATGCATGGCTTGCCGGGTCAGACCCCGACGCTGGCCCTTGCCGATCTCGACCGTGCGCTCTCCCTCTCTCCGGAGCACCTCTCTTGGTACCAGCTCACGCTGGAACCCAATACCGAGTTCCATTCCCGCCCTCCGGTGTTGCCCGAGGAGGAGGTACTGTGGGATATCCAGGACCGGGGGCATGAGCGGCTCGAGGCCGCCGGCTTGGTGCGCTACGAGATTTCGGCCTATGCCCGGCCGGGACTCCGGTCGCGCCACAATCTCAACTATTGGCGCTTTGGCGACTACCTGGGGATCGGTGCCGGCGCCCACGGCAAGCTGAGTGCCACCGATGCACAGGGCAGGCTACACATCGAACGGCGGTGGAAGGCGCGTCAGCCGGAGGCCTATCTGCGTCGATCCCAGGATCCCCGTGGCTTCGTCGCTGGCCGTGCCGAGGTGGAAGAGGATGAACTACCGCTGGAGTTCGCCATGAATGCGTTGCGCCTGGTGGAAGGTGTGTCGATGAGGGACTGGAGGGCGCATACTGGACGCCCGGCCGGCACCCTGGAGACCCGCCTCCAGTCGGCGCGAAAAAAAGGACTTCTTGTGGAAGATGGCCAGCGAGTGCAGGCATCGCCCCAAGGTCTATTATTCTTGAATGAGTTGCTGGTCATGATTGGCGAAGCCGATGCCGGCACTGAATGAGCTTCTTCCCCTGAAATCCGGAGATCTACATGTTCAAACCACTTCGACTCGTTGTGCCGCTTGCCACCGCTGTCCTGCTGGTCGGCTGCGCCACGACGGATCCTTACTCCGGCCAGACCCAGCGTTCCAGCACCATGACAGGTGCCGGGGTGGGTGCCGCCGTTGGAGCCGCGGCCGGCGCGCTGTCGGGCAGCGGCAGCACTAGCCGGCGCGATCGTGCCTTGATCGGTGCCGCCGTGGGTGCGGCTGCCGGTGCCGGCGTCGGTGCCTACATGGATCGTCAGGAACAGCAGCTGCGCGAGAGCATGAGGGGCACTGGCGTGGATGTGGAGCGTCGTGGCGATGATATCGTGCTCAACATGCCAAGCAGTGTGACCTTCGGTTTCGATTCCAGTGAACTGACCCCGAGTGCCCGCAACGCCCTCAACGATGTCTCGTCGATACTGACGCAATACACCGATACGCGGGTCAACATTGCCGGTCATACCGACAGTACCGGTGACGCCGGCTACAATCAGCGGCTTTCCGAGCGCAGGGCGGAATCTGTCGGTAACTACCTGGCCCAGAACGGGGTAACCCGCAACCGTCTCTACATGACCGGCTATGGCGAAAGTCAGCCGGTGGCGAGTAACGCGACCGAGGAGGGTCGTGCCCAGAATCGCCGTGTCGAGATCACGCTCACGCCCATCGAGAGCCAGTTCCAGCAATAGACCGGCATGCCGGTGGCTTGAATGGGGCCCGTCACTGTCACAGTGGCGGGCCTTTTCGCTAGGCTCGATCTCATTCTGCCTCATACTGCCGATTCGCCGTCCAAGGATCCGTGGCCATGCTTTCCTATCAGCACGCCTACCATGCCGGTAATTTTGCCGATGTCCACAAGCACCTGACCCTGTTTGCCGTTACCCGTCACCTGCGGCGCAAGACGGCACCGGTGACGTATGTCGATACCCATGCCGGGCGCGGGCTCTATCCGCTATCGGCGAAGGAGAGCCAGAAGTTGCAGGAGTATCGCCAGGGGGCGGAGCGGCTCTGGCAGGCGAGAATGGCACTGGCGGCGGAACCGCTGATCGGCGATTGGCTGTCGCTGCTGGCCGAGGCTCAGCTGACGGCGAGCGAGGGGGCGTCGCCAACGCTGGACTGCTACCCGGGCTCACCCTGGTGGCTGACTCGCCAGCTGCGTGCCACGGATCGCTTGATGCTGTTCGAGCTGCACCCCGGTGAGCATGAACACCTGGTGGGGCAGCACCTGCCGAAGAACGTGCAGCGCATCCATGGCGATGGGCTGAAGTGCCTGCTGCAGCGATTGCCGGTTGCCACCCCACGGCTGTGCGTATTGATCGACCCCAGCTACGAGCGCAAGACTGAGTATGCAGAGGTTGCCGAGACCGTGCTGTCGGCCATGCGCAAGGCGCGGCATGGCGTGATGCTGGTGTGGTACCCGCTTTTGCCCGCCGGCCGCCACAGCGAGTTGCTGGAAGGGCTGAGCAGCGGAGGCCTGCGCAAGATCTGGCGCAGCGAACTGACCCTGCGCGAGACAAGCAGCGAGGAGCAGGGCATGTATGGAAGCGGCATGCTGGTGGTCAATCCGCCTTGGGGGCTCGAGGAGCAGCTGGTCGCTGCCATGAAGCGGATCGAGCCGCTGCTCGGTCCTGAAGCCCGGCATCGTGGCGAGTGGTGGGTGGAGGAGTAAAGCGGCTAGACCTTACTTGCCGATGCAGAAGCTGCCGAAGATCTCGCCCAGCAGATCGTCGGCGCTGAATTCTCCCGTGATCTCACCCAATGCCTGCTGGGCATCCCGCAGATCCTCGGCGAGCAGTTCCCCGGCGCCGTAGCCGCTCAACTGTTCCTCCCCGTTGGCGAGGGCTCGCTTCGCCCTGTCGAGCGCATCGAGGTGACGACGACGAGCGGAGAAGCGGCCTTCCGTGGTGCTGGCATACCCCATCACTTCCTTCAGGTGGGCCTTCAGGTTATCCACACCCTGTCCGGTCTTGGCCGAGAGCCGAATGACCGGCGTGGCTGTGGATAACTCTATTCCAGCCGACTCGTGGCTGGTATCGATCTTGTTGCGGACCAGGGTCAGCCGGGTGGGATCGGTGAGACGCGCGACGAACTCGGGCCAGATCGCCATGGGGTCGGTGGCGTTGGTGGTGGTGGCATCCACCAGCAGCAGCACCCGGTCGGCCTTCTCGATCTCGCTCCAGGCACGCGCCACGCCGATGCGCTCCACGGCGTCCGGGGTATCGCGGAGCCCGGCCGTATCGATCACATGCAGGGGCATGCCATCGATGTGGATGTGTTCGCGCAGCACGTCCCGGGTGGTGCCCTCGATTTCGGTGACGATGGCGGTTTCCTGTTCGGTCAGGGCATTGAGCAGGCTCGACTTCCCGGCATTGGGCCGCCCCGCTATCACCACGTTCATGCCTTCGCGCATCAGGCGCCCTGGGCAGCCGCCTTGCGTACCTCGGCCAGTTCCGTTTTGACTGCCGCGAGCATGTCGGCCACTCTGCCGTCGGCGAGGAAGTCGATCTCCTCTTCGGGGAAGTCGATCGCCGCTTCCACGTAGATGCGCAGTTCGATCAATTGCTCGACCAGCGTCGAGACCCGCCGCGAGAATTCCCCCTGTAGTGAGCGCAGGGCGTTTTCGGCGGCGGACCGGGAGCTTGCCTCGATCAGATCGGCAATGGCCTCGGCCTGTGCCAGGTCGAGCTTGTCGTTGAGAAAGGCGCGTTCGGAGAACTCCCCCGGACGCGCCAGGCGTGCCCCCAGTTGCACGCATCGCTCCAGCAGGAGATCCATGATCACCGGACCGCCGTGTCCCTGCAGCTCCAGCACGTCTTCTCCGGTGAAGGAGTAGGGTGCCTGGAAGTAGAGCCCGATGCCTTCGTCGATCACCCGTACATCGCCCTGGAATGATGTGTATTGAGCGTGGCGTGGCGGGGGACAGCGGCCCAGCACCCCCTCGGCGATGGTGCGACAGCCGGGGCCGGATACACGGATGATGCCCACGCCGCCTCGCCCCGGCGGGGTGGCCAGTGCGGCAATGGTATCCGGAATATAGAGGCTTTCTGCCATTGGGCGGGCTCCTCGCAGCCTGGGCTTGCTCGGGTGGAAGACTATTGTCCTTTTCGTGGGGCAGAAACGCCAGACCCCTGCCGTGGCAGGGGTCCGGTGGTTCGAGAGAGAAGATAGCCTACTTGGTCTTCATTCCCTTGCCGACGGTGGGGTCGTTCTCGATCTTGCGAGTGATGACATACTGTTGCCCGATCGAGATCAGGTTGTTGACCACCCAGTAGATGACCAGACCGGCCGGGAACCAGAGGAAGAAGAAAGTGAAGACGATCGGCAGCATCTTCATGATCTTCGCCTGCATGGGGTCCGGAGGCGTGGGGTTGAGCATCTGCTGAACGAACATCGAGGCGCCCATCAGGATCGGCAGGATGAAGAACGGGTCCCTCATCGACAGGTCCTGGATCCAGAACATGAAGGGCGCATGGCGCAACTCCACGGATTCCAGCAGCATCCAGTAGAGCGCAATGAAGACCGGCATCTGCACCAGGATGGGCAGGCAGCCACCCAGAGGATTGATCTTCTCCTTCTGGTAGAACTTCATCA
>NZ_AZQX01000315.1:0-9855 GCF_000568385.1 Halomonas sp. BC04 | reverse complement strand
GATGAGCTGACCGTGGCCATGGGCCAGGAGACCGACCAGGAAACGCGCAACGAGATGATCGCGGAAGCGTGGCAGATCGTGCACGATGAGATCGTCTATATCCCGATCCACCACCAGATGCTGACCTGGTCGATGCGTGACGATATCGACTTCAAGGTGCAAAGCGAGAATACGCCGCACTTCAAGTATCTGCGTTTCAACAACTAAGCCAACGATGCAAACCAGCCCCCCGGCCGCCACAAGCGACCGGGGGGCTAACTAATGTGGTAATCCCATGCTTGCATTTCTAATACAGCGTGTGCTGCAGGCCATCTTCGTGATGTTCGTGGTCGCGCTTATCTCGTTCTCGCTATTCCACTACGTGGGCGACCCGGTGCTCAACATGCTTGGCCAGGAGGCCACCGAGGCCGACCGTGCCGAGCTGCGGGCACGCCTGGGCCTCGACCAGCCGGTGGTGGTGCAGTTCTATCGCTTCATCGTCAATGCCGCTCAGTTCGAGTTCGGCATCTCCTACCGCTCGGCGCGGCCGGTGACCGACCTGATCCTGGAGCGTCTGCCGGCGACCCTGGAGCTGGCCACCATCTCGGCGATCTTCGCCGTGGTCATGGGCATCGGCCTGGGTATCTATACCGCACTGCGTCGCCGCAGCTGGCTGTCGCGATTCATCATGACCGCCTCGCTGATCGGCGTATCGCTGCCCACCTTCCTCATCGGGGTGCTGCTGATCTACCTGTTCGCGGTGGAGCTGGGCTGGCTGCCGGCCTTCGGTCGGGGGCAAACGGTACGCCTCGGCGACTGGTGGACCACTGGCTTGTTGACCACGAGTGGGCTGCGTTCGCTGATCCTGCCGGCGATCACCCTGGGGCTGTTCCAGCTGACCCTGATCATGCGTCTGGTGCGCGCCGAGATGCTCGAGGTGCTCAGCACCGACTACATCAAGTTCGCTCGGGCCCGTGGGCTGTCGGATCGGGTGGTCAACCTGCGCCATGCGCTGAAGAACACGCTGATCCCGGTGATCACCATCATCGGCCTGCAGCTCGGCACCATCATCGCCTTTGCCATCATCACCGAGACGGTATTCCAGTGGCCCGGTGTCGGCGCGCTGTTCATCACCGCCGTGCGCTTCGTCGACGTGCCGGTCATGGCCGCCTACCTGATGATGATCGCGCTGGTATTCGTGGTCATCAATCTGGTGGTGGACCTGCTCTACTACGCCGTCGATCCGCGCCTGCGCGCCCAGGGAGGTGGCAAATGAGCCGGGATCAGCAGACACAAGATAGCGACACTCAAGCGACGGTCGGCGTACCACCGAAACCGGGACGGCTGAAAACCTTCCTCGAGAGCGACATCGTCCATTCCTGGAAGAACCAGCCGGTGGTGATCGTGGCGACGCTGGTGACGCTGATCATGTTCGCCGCGGCCCTGTTTGCACCCTGGATCGCGCCGCAGAACCCCTTCGATCCGCGACAGCTGGAACTGATCGATGCGTTCACGCCACCGCTGACCACCTCGGACTTCACCGGCAATTTCTACCTTCTGGGTAGTGACAGCCAGGGCAGGGACGTCTTCTCGGCGATTCTCTACGGCTCGCGCATCTCGCTGCTGGTGGGCTTCGCTGCGGTGATCTTCGCCCTGGCGCTGGGTACCGCATTGGGCCTGATGGCGGGCTTCCGCGGCGGCTGGCGCGATGCCCTGATCATGCGCATCGCCGATGTGCAGCTCACCTTTCCCTCGATCCTCATGGCCTTGCTGATCTTCGGCGTGATCCGCGGCTTCCTGCCGCGCTCGATGCATGCCGAAGTGGCGATCATCGTGCTGATCATCGCCATCGGGCTCTCCGACTGGGTGCAGTACGCCCGCGCGGTGCGCGGGGCGACCATGGTCGAGAAAAACAAGGAGTATGTGCAGGCGGCCCGGGTGATCGGCCTGCCAGCGCGCAAGCTGCTGTTCCAGCACATCCTGCCCAACGTGATGCGGCCGGTACTGGTCATCGGCACCATCGGCCTGGCGCTGGCGATCATCGCCGAGGCCACGCTGTCGTTCCTGGGGGTCGGCATGCCGGCAACCCAGCCGAGCCTGGGGACCCTGATCCGGGTCGGCCAGGATTACATGTTCTCGGGAGAGTGGTGGATCCTGCTCTTCCCCGGGGTGGCGCTGCTGATGCTGGCGCTCTCCGTCAACCTGCTGGGAGATTGGTTGCGTGACATCCTCAACCCAAAGCTCAGGTGAGCAGGGCGTCCGGCCGACGAGCCACAAGCTTGGTGAGCCGACGCTGCAGGAAGAGCCAGTGCTCAGCGTGCGCCATATGCGGGTGGAGTTTCCCACCCGCCACGGTACCCTGGTGGCACTGGACGACGTCTCCTTCGATATCGCCCCCGGCGAGGTGCTGGGGGTGGTGGGCGAATCCGGTGCCGGCAAGTCGATGACCGGCAACGCCGTGATTCAGCTGCTGGAACCGCCGGGCCGCATCGCCGATGGCGAGGTCTATCTGTCCGGCAAGCGCATCGACGACCTGCCGGAGGAGGACTTCGTACCGCTGCGGGGCCGCCATATCGGCATGATCTTCCAGGATCCGCTGACCAGCCTCAATCCGCTGTTCTCGATCGGCGACCAGTTGATCGAGACCATCCGCACGCACCTGCCGATGAACGAGAAGCAGGCTCGCGAGGAGGCCTTGAAGCTGCTGCGGGAGGTGGGTATCCCGGCGGCGGAAGAGCGGTTGAACAGCTACCCTCACCAGTTCTCCGGCGGCATGCGCCAGCGGGTGGTGATCGCCCTGGCACTGGCGGCGCGGCCCGAGTTCATCATTGCCGACGAGCCCACCACGGCACTGGACGTCTCGGTGCAGGCGCAGATTCTCGCCCTGCTCAAGCGGCTCTGTGCCGACCACGGCACTGCGGTAATGCTGGTCACCCACGACATGGGCGTGATCGCCGAAACGGCCGATCGCGTGGCGGTGATGTATGCCGGCCGTTTGATCGAGATTGGTCCCGTGGAAGAGGTGATTCGCAGCCCCCAGCACCCTTATACCGAAGGCCTGATGGCCTCGATCCCCGGCATCGAAAAGCGCCTCACCAGGCTCTACCAGATCGAGGGCTCCATGCCGCGGCTGGCGGCCATCCCCCCGGGCTGCCCGTTCAACCCGCGCTGCCCCCACGCCCAGGATCGCTGTCGCCGCGAGCGGCCCGACCTGTTGCCTGCCGGGCCAGGCCAGGCCGCCTGCTGGCTGCATGACCCGGTCGATCCGCTTCCCCGGCTCGATGAGAACGATACACAGGAGCATGCCCATGTGCGCTGACACGGCAATCAAGCAGCAGCCGTCACCGGCGAGTGGCGACGTTCTTCTGGAGGCCCGGGACCTGGCGCGCCACTTCGACGTCTCCAAGCCTTGGCTCAACCGGGTGCTGGAGCGCAGCGAGAAGCTGTCGCTCAAGGCGGTGGATGGGGTGAGCTTTTCCATCCGGCGCGGCGAGACCGTCGCCCTGGTCGGCGAGTCCGGCTGCGGTAAGTCCACGGTGGCCCGGCTGGTGGTGGGGCTCTACGGCCTGACCCGGGGCAGCCTCGTCTTCGACGGCGAGGACATCAGCGACCTGGCGAACCGCACCGGCCGCCAGGCGGCCAGCCTGCGCAAGCGCTTCCAGATGATCTTCCAGGACCCCTACGCCAGCCTCAATCCGCTCTGGCGGGTGGGTACCATCATCGGCGAGCCGCTGCGCTTCTTTCGCCCCGAGATGAGCAGTGCCGACCGCCGCCGCCGGGTGGGCGAGCTGCTCGAACAGGTGGGCATGTCACCCATGGATGCGCTGCGCTATCCCCACGAGTTCTCCGGTGGCCAGCGTCAGCGCATCTCCATTGCCCGGGCGCTCTCCAACGAGCCGGAGTTCATGATCTGTGACGAGCCCACCTCGGCGCTGGATGTCTCGGTGCAGGCGCAGATCCTCAACCTGATGCGCGACCTGCAGGATGAGTACGGCCTGACCTACCTGTTCATCAGCCACGACATGGCGGTGGTCAAGCACATGTCGGACCGCATCGCGGTGATGTATCTGGGTCGCATCGCCGAGATCGCCCCCTCCGATCAGCTCTTTGCCAACCCGCATCATCCCTACTCGAAGATGCTGCTGGCGGCGGTGCCGTCGTTGGAAGGGGCCGGCAAGGAGCGCACCACCATCCAGGGGGAGGTGCCCAACCCGGTGCATCCGCCCTCGGGCTGTGCCTTCCATCCGCGCTGCCCCCATGCCAATGAGCGCTGCAAGGTGGAAGTGCCGCTGCTGATCGCTCGTGGCGACGGCAGCGAAGTGGCCTGTCACGGAGTCGAGGAGGGGCGTATCGAGTGAGCCGAGGCGGCTGATGCTGGAGCTGTTGTCGCCGCTGTCGTCCGGGGTCAACCTGGGGCTTGTGCTGCTGTCGGTACTGACCTCGGCGCTTTCGGCGGCGGCCGGCATCGGCGGGGGCACGCTGCTGATTATCGTCATGGCCCAGGTGATGCCGGCCACGGCGCTGATCCCGGTACATGGCATGGTGCAGCTCGGCTCCAACGGTGGCCGGGCGGTGATGACATGGCGCCACGTTCGCCGCGACATCGTCGCGGCCTTCCTGCCCGGGGTCATCGTGGGGGCCGTAGTGGCGGCCTGGCTGTTGATCCGCCTGCCCTATGGCGTACTGGAGCTGTGTATTGCCGCCTTCGTGCTCTACTCCTGCTGGGGGCCGGGCCTGCCCCAGCGGGCGGTAGGGCGCACCGGCACCGTCATTGCCGGCGCCGTGACCACGCTGCTCTCCAGCCTGGTGGGGGCGAGCGGGCCCATGGTGGCCTCCTTCATCAAGCAGGGCATCGCTGAACGCCTGCCAAGGGTGGCCACCTTCGCCACCTGCATGACCCTGCAGCACACCACCAAGGCGTTCATCTTCGGCTTCGCCGGCTTCGTCTTCCGCGACTGGTTGGGGCTGATGCTGGCCATGGTGGCGGCGGGCTTCATCGGTACCTGGCTGGGGCTTCGGCTGCTTCATCGGGTCACCGACCACCGCTTCGATTTTCTCTTCAAATGGACACTGACACTTCTGGCGCTGCGGTTGATCTGGTTGGGCGTGGAGCGTCTGCTGGGGGCTTGAAAACGTCAGCCAGTATCGTGTCCGCAATAAACGGTTCGCAATAAACAGTTCGCAAGAAAAAGCCCCGGCCAGGCCGGGGCAAGCGATCGTAGTAAGTAGGGCGAGTCGTTGCGATCAGAACTCGTACGTGGCGGAGAGCCAGAAGCTGCGGCCGTCCAGAGCGACGCCATCGGTGGCGCGGCCTGTCTGGGTAAAGCGATAGGCCTGGTAGGTATCGCCCTGCCACTCGTAGCTGTCCGCCTTGCCGAAGTCCTTGTCGAGCAGGTTATAGATCGTGCCGGTCAGGCGTATCTGGTCGGTGAACCGATAGGTGGTGCGCAGATGGAACAGCTCGTAGCCATCCAGCTTGTTGCCCACCTGCTCGTACATGGCCAGGTGCTGCCCGCTCGTCGGAATGCCGTCGGTGAAGCGTTCCCGTGAGGAGTAGTACTCACCTTCGAGGGTGGTGTTGAGCCTGTGGGTCACGTCCCAGCCCAGGCTGGCGGTGAGCTTGTGCTTGGGCGTGTTGGTGAGCAGCATACCCTCCTGCTCACCGGAGGTGATCTCGGTTTCGGTATAGGTGTAGCCGCCACGAATTTCCCAGGCGGGAGCGAAGCGATAGCGCGCTTCCAGTTCGATGCCCCGGGTTTCCGCTTCGTCGATATTGATCAGCTGCGAAAAGCCGGCCTGCTGGGAGAAGTTGCCAACGGTGATACAGCCGGGCACGTCGCCGTCCGGGTGCAGGCAGTTGGGAATTTCTCCCCCATCGGCGATACGATCGGTAAAGCGGTTGTAGAAGGTGGTACCGCTGACCGTCAAGCCGTCCAGGTTGTCGTAGATGGCGCCGAACTCGTAGTTGGTGCTCTTCTCGGGTTCGAGGTCGGGCGATCCGATGGTAACCGTCTGACCCTGGTTACCGAACCCGGAGATGCCGTCGTGCAGCTGGTTGAGCGTGGGCGTCTTGTAGCCGCGGCTCACGCCGCCCTTGAGCGTCCAGTGGTCGTTGGTATTCCACACCAGGTAGCCGCGGGGGCTGAAGTGGCCGCCGAAGGCGTCGTGGTGCTCATAGCGGCCGCCCAGTGTCAGCGCCAGATCATCGCGCAGCCACCACTCGTCCTCGGCGAACAGCGCCCAGCTCTGCTGTTCGAAGGCCTGGTTGCCGGCCGCCCCATCTTCCAGGCGGGCATCGATGTACTGGCCACCCAGGGTCACCATGTGCGCATCGATCGGCAGGGTGAGCTTGGTATCGAAGACGATATCGCGGTTTTCCAGCAGACGCGGTTCGCCCCCCTCGGCCTCGTAGCCATAGGCCGGTGCACTGCCGGCAGGCAGGGTGCGGCCCAGGGTTTCGGTGGTGTTGTGGGTGACACTGCTCTCCAGTGTCCCTATCTCGAAGCGACCGGTATGGCCGATGGCCAACTGGTCGCGATTGAAGCGCAGTTCGTCTTCATAGCCCCAGAACTGGCCGGGCTGCGGGGCGCAGGTAGCCCGGTTGGTGCCATCCAGCGTGCCCAGGCGGCAATCATCGTTGGCGTAGGTCTGGCGCGCGCGCTCCGCATCCAGCCAGACCGAGTGGCTGTCGTCGGCACGCAGCGTCAGGCGTCCCCCAAGCGAATAGATACGGGCTTCCACAGGGCGTGGGTCGCGAGCGGCACTATCGGGAATCATGCGCTCGGAGGCGTCGCGGTCGAACAGCCGACCACGTAGCTGCAGGCCGAGAACGTCCTCGACCAGCGGCCCGGATGTGTAGAGATTGATGCCCTGGGAATTGCCTGCGTCACGGTCCTGCTGGAACGTGGTATCCACCGATACGCTGCCCGTCCAGGTGTCGCTGACGGGGCGGGTGATGATATTGATCACGCCGCCCATGGCATCGGAGCCATACAGGGTCGACATGGGGCCCCGGATCACCTCGATGCGCTCGATGGCCGACAGCGGCGGCATGAAGCTGGTCGAGGTCTCGCCGAAACCGTTGGGCGTCACACTTCCCGAGGTATTTTGACGGCGACCATCGATGAGTATCAGGGTGTAATCGCTCGGCATCCCGCGAATGCTGACGTTCAATCCGCCTGTCTTGCCCACGCCCGAGCGCACATCCACTCCGGGCACATCCTTGATCGCTTCGGCAATGTTCGAATAGCGGTTGCGCTCCAGCTCTTCCCGGGTGACGACTGAGATGCTGGCCGGCGCATCGTTGAGCGCCTGCTCGAAGCCGGCGGCGGTGACGACGATGCTGTCGAGGCGGGCAGTCTCCTGCGCCTGGGCGACCAGCGAAAGAGGTGTACTGGCGATCGCGATAGCCAGTGCGGTGCGGCGGATGGTGGGCATGGGATCACCTGCTTGGTACAGAATATAATGAGATTGATTATCAAGCGCAGGCAATTCTATTGCGGAATGTTCCCTTTGTTCAGGGGGAGAAGCCACAACGATTCGTTGCGGTATTTGCAACGCTCAGCTGGCGGGGTTCGGTTGGGGAGGCACCGTGAACATGACTGGGCTCGGCAGGCTGCCACTCGGCCGGTGCGGACTGGTGCAGGAAATCGAGCAGCGCGCTGACGCGGCGTGGCCGAGGGCCGAAGGCGTAAAGCAGCGTCACGGGAAGGGGTGCGGCACTCCACTCCGGCAGGCAGCGGACCAGCGAGCCCGGGTGGGCATGCTCGCGCAGGGTCGCCAGCCAGGCGGGTATCATGCCGAGGCCATGGCCTCGGGCGATCGCATCGCCATGCAGCATGTGCTGATCGACACGAAAGCGCGAATTCGGTGGCTGAAAGCGAAACTCCCCCTGCGCCGGGTGGGTGAGCGTGAGCCCCTGTTCGGTTTCGCCCAGCAGGTCGATCCAGGCGTGCCGGGTCAGCTCACGGGGGTGCTGTGGTTCGCCGCAGCGGACGAAATAGTCGGGGTGACCATACAGGCCGCGATCGAGCCAGCCGAGAACTTCCTGGCGTAGCTCGCCGCCGGGGACCTCGCCCAGCCACACGGTCAATGCCTGGCTGTCGGCGGACAGGGGAGGCGTGGTACAGGTCTGCAGCGTGAGACGTATGCCGGGATGAGTGTCCATGAACGCTGCCAGCAACCTGGAAAGCCAACTGCGTGCCAGGGCGTTGTGCGTGACCACATGCAATTCACCGCTGACTTCCTCGCTCAGCTCGTCCAGCGCCTGTCGGCCCTGCTCGGCGAGTTCGAGAATCTGGCGACAGTAGGCATGAAAGAGCTGGCCCGCTTCGGTGGGCAGCAGCCGATTCGATTGGCGACGCAGCAGTGGCTGGCCCAACTGACGCTCGAGCTGGGAGATACGCCGGCTCAGCGTCGACTTGGCCAGGTCAAGGGTGCGAGCGCTGCGGGTCAGGCTGCCGGAACGCATGACATGATCGAAGGCGAGCAGCTCGTCGAGGTCGTACATGGCAATCCCCGGCGTTGGTGAACGTTGCAACAAGAGCAACAGTGTACCCGGCGGCATATCTAATGAAAACGATTCTTGTTAAGGTTCCATGATCTGGCGGCGCCGTTGCGCCTTCGGCAACGCATCGTTGCGTAGAGGTGTGGTCGGGTTACTTGTGATAATAATTCGCATTAAATATTGGTCTGCCACGAGGAGACACCTGATGGGAACTGGGCGATTCTGCGGCAAGGTGATGGGCGGCACCCTGCTGGCTGTGGCCATGCTTGCGCTAATGCCGCTGTCGGCCTGGGCCGAGCGCAGCGTGGAAACCGCCTTTGGCAAGGTGACGGTGCCGGAAGCGCCGCAGCGTGTGGTAACGCTTCATGAGGGAGCTCTGGACGTTGCGGTGGCAACCGGAGTGAAACCGCTGGGTGCTGTCACCACCCGGGGCGGTGATAACGTGGCGCGCTATCTGGCGCCGCATTTCGAGGACATCGCCATCGTCGGCGTGGTCCGGGAGATCAACCTCGAGGCCGTGCTGGCCCTGCAGCCGGACCTGATCCTGGCCCCGCCGCAGCTGGCCGAGGCGCAGTATCGGCTGCTTTCGCGCATGGCACCGACCGTGGTGCCGTTGTCGGAAGGGCTGGACCCCAAAGCCTGGCGCAGCGAGACACGTCTGTTTGCCCAGGCACTGGGGCGCGAGGCGGAAGGCGAAGCGGCATTGCAGGAAGTCGACGCTCGTGCCGCCGAACTGGCTGATCGCATGGCGGGTAATGAAGCACCTAGTGCCGTGCTGGTGCGCTGGATGCCACAAGGGCCCATGGTGATGTCCGAAGAGCTCTTCACCGCCGGGCTGTTGCGTGCCGCCGGTGTGGCGATTCACGATGCCGGCCTGGTACGTGAGGGCGTGCCGCACAGTGACCCGCTCAGCTTCGAGAATCTTTCCCGGGTCGATGCCGACTGGCTGTTCCTGGCAACCCTCAATGAAGAGGGGCGCGAGGCGCTGGAGGCCGCCAAGGCGTCGCCAGCCTTTGCCCGGCTCGACGTGGTCGCCCGCGACCGGGTCGTGCCTGTCGACGGACAATTATGGTCGAGCGCCACCGGCCCGCTGGCGGCCCAGGCCATTCTTGACCAGCTAGACGCCGCGCTGTCGCCCTGATGCTGGCAATGCAGCGCTTGGGCCTTTTCCCGGACCGCCGTCTCTTCAGGGCGATGGCGGGCCTGCTGGTCTTGCTGGCACTGGTCTGCCTGGCCAGCCTGCTGCTGGGAGCCGGCGATGTCGGCCCGGTCCGGGCATGGTCCGTATTAATGGGGCGAGGCGACCCGGAGGCCAGGTTCGTGCTCGATTCGCTGCGGCTGCCGCGTACCCTGGTTGGCCTGGTAGTCGG
>NZ_AZQX01000314.1:0-5737 GCF_000568385.1 Halomonas sp. BC04 | reverse complement strand
ACCACCACGGCCAGGCGAGCAGGTCAGCGGCAAGCGTCGCCAGCGGCGGCGGCGGGCCTCCTGTTGCACGGCGGTGACGGGTGGCTCCTGTCGTCTCATGGCAGCCTCACGGGTTCTGCGCTGGCGGCACCGGTGGCAGGCGCAGCTCGGGTCGTGTGTCGTAGATGGCCATCAGGCCGCGATCATGCGCTCGTGGTCGCCGTCGAAGC
This sequence comes from Halomonas sp. BC04, assembly GCF_000568385.1. Classification (NCBI taxonomy): domain Bacteria; kingdom Pseudomonadati; phylum Pseudomonadota; class Gammaproteobacteria; order Oceanospirillales; family Halomonadaceae; genus Halomonas; species Halomonas sp. BC04. The sequence continues at coordinate 5,528 of NZ_AZQX01000314.1, read as the reverse complement.
GGGAAAGCTCATAGCAGCCCAGGGGGTTCTTCGGCGCATTGAGCAGGCACTTGTTGCAGAAGGTGCAGGGGCGTGCCGGCGCATCGTGCCCGGCCTGCCACTGCCGAGGCAGGTCGGGGTTGGCGATCAGCGCCCGGGCGCTGGAGACGGCGTCGCAGGCCCCGCTGCCAATGGCTTCGCGCACCAGGGAGGCACGCTGATAGCCGCCGGTGCTGATCACCGGAATGCCTACCGCCTGGCGGACAGCGCGCGCCTCGTCCAGGCTCACCCCCTCCACGACATGACCGCGCTGGTGACGAAACCACAGCCAGCGAAAGATCCAGCGCAGCGACGCGTAGCGAAACAGCAGGTAGTTGCGAAAGGTGTCGACCCCGGCGGAGAGCATGGCATCGTAGGTGCTGGCGATGGTCTCGAAGGAGAAATCCCCCGGCGGGTTCAGGGGGTGGGGAAAGAGGCTGCCGACGGACACGTGCAGGGCGTCGGCGCCCGCCATTTCGGCCCAGCGACACACCTGCAGGCTCTCCGCCAGGGTATTGCCCTTGCTTTCCCAGGGCAGGATGTCGTTATGGTCCACGGCGCTGATCTTGACCTGCAGATGGAAGTCCGGGCCCACCCGCTCGCGAATGGCACGGATCACATCCAGCAGGAAGCGGGCCCGGTTGGCCAGCGACCCGCCGTAGCGGTCGCGCCGGTCATTGATCGCCGAGCTCAGGAACTGGGTGAACAGGTAGCCGTTGGCGGCGTGCAGCTCCACCCCGTCGAGGCCGGCCTCCCGGGCCCGCCAGGCCCCATCGGCGAAGGCCTGAATGGTGCGCTCGATCTCGTGGCCGCTCATCGCCCGGCACAGGAAACCGTGCAGGGCCTCCTTGTGGTCGGTGGCGCTGAGCGCCCGGCGATGCTGGTTATGGACCCCGGGGAGATCCATCTGCCGCCCGGAGTGGCTGAGCTGCATAATGAACTTGCAGTCGAAGCGGTGCACGGCCTCGCCGAGCCGCTGCCACAGCGGAATGAAGTCATCGCGGTGGATGGTGGCGTAGCCCGCCACGATTCGCCCTTCCATCTGCACCGGTACGAAGGAGGAGATGATCGCGCCCACCCCGCCCCGGGCGAACTGGCACTCCCAGTTGATGCGCGTCTGGGTCAGGCTGCCGTCCTCGTTGTCGAAGCGTCCGGAGATGTTCGAGCGGAACAGACGGTTCTTGACCTCCAGGTTGCGCCACTTCAGCGGCGAGAAGATCACATCCTCGCTCATCGTCCGCCCTCCCCTGACCGGGAAGCCATGGCCCGCTCCCAGATATCAGCCAGCAGCGCCAGGATGAAACGCTGGGCCGGACAACGCGCCCAGCTATCGCCCATGAAGGCCAACTCCCGGTCGCCGCTGCTCCGGACACCCTCGGCGAGTCGCAGCAGCACCAGATCGCCGGGCACCAGGCGACGCGGGGAACAGGGCGTCGAAAGCGGCGCCAGCACCTGGCGCAGCAGCGTTTCCGGCACGCTGAGGCAGCGCCCCAACACCGCGGTCAGCGGCAGGTGCGAGGCCCCCGGCGTGCCGGCCAGGGAGCGCATCGCCTCGAGCGACCCTACCAGGTTATGCACCGCCACGCTGGTGGCATGCAGGGTCATGGGGTCTCCCCGGGCGCTGTCATGCAGCAGTCGTCGGTCCCGGCGGAGTTGGCCACTGAGGCGCTGGAGCAGCGCCTTGAGGGCATTGACACGCGGATAGTCGTTGAGCCGCCGAGCAGCCGCAAAGCTCGCCTCGTCGGCGCGGTAATCGTCGTGGAATCGCCGCCCCAGTAACCCCTGGGCGGCGGGGCCCAGCGCCTCGGCTTCGGCCTGGCCGGCCACGACTTCCACCAGGGTCTTGAAGGCCGGGTCCTGGCGCCAGTTCGCTGCCTCGGCGCCCTCGTCCATCCGCCGCCTCAACTCGGCGTGGCGCGACTCGCGCCCCTTGGCCTCGCGGCTCAGGAGGGCAGGCAGCGGCTCAGCGTCGAAGACGAAGGCACCGCGCAGTCGGGCCAGACGCAGGCGGTTGATCACGCCGCCGCCGGGTGCCAGGGAGCGGTCGAGACGCGCATCCCCGTCGAGCAGGCGAATTTCCTGGGGGTCGGTGACCTCCAGGAGGCTGATCAGGCCGGGAACATGCAGGCGTCTGGCCACTCCACCTCCCACTCTATCCGTGCTAGCCGCGGTTCCATGGGAAGAAGGCATTGCGCACCCCCTCCAGCCGCGGCGCCAGTTCGGGGAAGTGACGGCCGATGACCGATTTCATGCCGTTGTTGTCGATCCACTCCATGCCCGCCCGGGTGTAGACCTCGGGGGTGTAGTCGTCAGTGAAGAAGCGATCGCTCTTGAGGCGTCGCGAAGCCATCAGGATAAAGATTCGGAAGGCGGTATCGCTGAAGGCGAAGCCGGGTGGCGGGGTCTCGGCCAGGCAACCGATCAGCAGGTCGACCTCTTCCACGTCGCCATAGACCGCCTCCAGTTGGCGCTGCCACTCGGGATTGTCGGTCAGCTCGGCAAAGCTCGCGGGGGCCGGCATGTCGATCAAGCGGCGGAAACGGCAGTAGCGCGGCACCCCACGCTCGCGGTCGCGCAGCACATCCACCGTGGCCAGGTCGATCACCCGATGGTGGGGCGCCTGCTTCTCGTGCTGCTGCAGGTGACTCGGAAAATTGTGCAGCACCAGGCGCCGGGATGGCTGGTGCCCAGGGAGTAGAGGGCATCGCTGAGCGACATCTCTTCATAGAGCGCCTGGGTCAGAGAGCCGGCCACCTCGGTGAGGCCGCACTCCTTGATCAGGGTGTCGTCATCCAGACGCCGGAAGCTGAAATCGTCGGGAATCAGCGGGTGCATGCGGTAGACGGCGCTGAACTCCTCGGTGATGGCGTAGGGCGCGGCATGGTGATCCACCGGCGAGCCGACGATGCCGCTGAACAATTCGCTGTCGCTGACACGCCCCCGGCTGCGGTAGAAGTGCTCGTCGAGCACGCCCCACCAGTTGGCGCGCATGCCGAGCCTCAACTCCGGCGTATCGAGCAGCGCCGGGGTCCACTCGACGGTATGGATCTTGGCAATCAGGGCCGCATTCACCAGCCGGGCCTTCTGGAACAGCCACTCGCCGTCGCGGTCAGGATGCTCGATGCGCAGCCGATCGACGATGGCGTTGTGCTCCCTGGCGAACAGGGTGTGCATCAGCGACAGCCCCACCCACCAGTTGCCGTTGGTACCGGCCAGTTCGATGCCATGCTCATCCAGCGGCAAGTGGCCATCGGGCTTGAGGTAGAGCTTGCCGTCAGCCAGCAGTTCACCGCTGTCGGGGTCGGTGCGCACCAGGCGCTGACGGCGCAGGCTGCTGCCGTAGATCTGGGAGGCGTCCCACCACTGGGTCTCGGTGTTGAGGAAGGTATTGGGATGCCCCTCATCGGCGGATGAGCGGGTGGTGTCGCGACGGCTACGCAGCACCGTCATGCGCTCCCAGGGCCAGTCATCGTCTTCGTCCAGGGGCACCTCATAGCGCTCGGCCTCGGTGTCATTGCTGCCATGGCTGAACCAGTCGTGGACCATGAACTGCAACCAGGCGGGGACCAGGACGTTGAGGGTGGTCGCCGGCACGAAGGGATCTCGCGTCATCAAGCGACGGCTGATCACCCGGGGACTCGGCGTCATCAGCCTCTCGCCGGTCTCGCCGAAGGTCTCGGCAGGCGGCACGTTGCGCCCGAAACGAGTATGCGCCTTGCCCATGGCGGGTTCCGCCAGGTCGTTGTAGCTGCCGTCGGCGGTGCGGAACTGGCGCACGTCGATGTTTTCCCGCTCGGGATCCTGCGGACGCTCCCGTTCAGTGGAGTAGAGGTTATGCCAGCGCAAGTTGCGGCGCAGAGCGACAAGATTGATGACAGCGATGGGAAAGGGAAACCGATACCACTGGCGGCGCCGATTGATGCGCCGAAACACCCGACCGAGCAAGCCACTGCCACGCTGACCGAACATGAGACTACTCCCTGAACAATGCCGTCGCTACCAACCCAATCTCCTCAAGGTCCAGAGGTCTCAGTTACACAAGTCTTACGTGACCTCACCGAACTTGACTACTAATCTCTAGCACAGGGTTTGACTTCTCACCAGCAAGAGACCGGGGAAGCATTAGGCTCTTGACGAGCAGGAGGCATCGGGGGATGGGCAGCTACGCAGCGGGTTTTCGTGCCATGGTACTGCTGGGAGTGGTGGCCAATCTCCTCTTCGCCCTGCCTGCGGTCTTTGCCCCCAACACGGTGATCACCTGGTAGGTGGAACCCCCGTTGCCGAGCCGGTATGGCCCGCCTTCGCCGCCTGGCTGCTTATTCTGCTCAGCCTGTTCTACCTGCCGGCGGCGTTCGACCCCTTTCACTACCGGGCCATCGCCATGCTGACGGTCCTGGCGCGTTTCGCCGGTGTGGTGTTCTTCACCTTGCTGCATCCGCAATTTCCGCTGTTCGCCCTGATCGACCTATTCTTCGGCGTGACCCAGGGTGTGTTGTTACTGCTGCTTCGACGGGCCGAAAGGACGGCATCACGCACTTGAGGAGAGACGGTCATGGCATCCAGCCCTCCTGACACTTCGAAGACCTCACGGCGCTGGCTGGCGTGGCTGGTCCTGCTGCTGATGGCTGGCGGGGTAATCGCAGCCGTTGGCTGGTACCAGCTATTCCGCGAGGAGCCACAGCGGTTCGACAGCGTCGAGGCCTACTACCTCTACGGCTCCATCGGCGCCGAGCAGGAAGAGGGCATTCCCTACTGGATCTGGCGCGTGCTGCCGGATGTCTTTCCCCAGCACCTGCCCGGGGAAGGCGGCTACGAGGCCCTGGGCATGCTCTGGGAGGAGGGCGAGCCAACCCCGGCCGGCTTCTCCAGGAAGACCATCGGCTTTCCGCGTATCGCCATCAACTGCGCGGCCTGCCATACCGCCAGCTACCGCATCGCTGAAGACGCCGAACGCCAGATCGTGCCCACCGGCCCCCACCAGACCTTCGACCCTCAGGCCTACCTGACCTTCCTGGGGGATGCCGCCAACGACCCGGACTTCACCGCCGCCACTCTGCTGTCGGCCATCGCGGAGGAGACCGACCTCTCCTGGCTCGACCGCCTGCTCTACCGTTTCCTGATCATTCCGCGGACCCGCGACGGGCTTCAGGAGCAGGCCGCGCGCTTCACCTGGACCGAGGAGCGCCCGCGCTGGGGACCGGGACGCATCGATCCCTTCAATCCAGTCAAGTTCCACCCCGACCTGCTGGCCCTGGACCCCGCCGAGGACGATACCATCGGCAACTCCGACATCATGCCGCTGTGGGCGATGGACGAGCAGGAGGGCTTCGCCCTGCACTGGGACGGCCTCAACGACTCCTTGACCGAGGTGGTGCTGAGCGGCGCCATCGGTGACGGCGCCCGCCCCGATTCGCTGCCCGTGGACGACCTCGCCGACCTGGAAGCGTACCTGCGCACCAAGCGCCCGCCGCCCTACCCCTTCCTCGACGCCCTCGATGCCGACCTGGCCG
>NZ_AZQX01000313.1:0-12757 GCF_000568385.1 Halomonas sp. BC04 | reverse complement strand
CAACATGCTCATGCGTAGGTGGCACGCAAGGTGGCACAAGGCCGGCCGCATGCCAGGTGGTGCCGCAGGTCAGCGTCTTGCGCTCCAGCAGGACGACATCGCGAATGCCCAGTTGGGTGAGGTGGTATGCGACGCTGCAGCCAATGACGCCACCCCCCACGATCACCACGCGTGCCGAACTCGGCAAGCTATTGCTCATGTCAGTTCCCCCGAACGCTTGTTGTTGGATACGAGACGTTACGTGATGCTAGGAGGGGAGGCGGCGCGGGGCGAACGATTTATCAGCTGTCGATTAATAAGCGGTGCTTATTCGTCAGCAACGAAAAACCGCCACCCGGCATGATCCGTGGTGGCGGTTTCTCTTTGTGTTTCTGGTCGGAGCGACAGGATTCGAACCTGCGACCTCTGCAACCCCATTGCAGCGCGCTACCAAGCTGCGCCACGCTCCGACTCTGGTTTTCAGGTTTGTTGGCAATGGCCAGCGCCCCCGAGAACGAGGCGTATACTAGCGCGTTCCCGTCTAAATGAAAAGCCTCTTTTGTACTTTCCTTTCAGAAGCTTGGCTTTACAAGGGCTTGGTCGGGGTGGGGCGTCGAGTGTGCCGTGAAGGCAGGCGTCCATTGCTTTATGATGAGCATCGGCAAATGCTCATCATCGTCAAAGGAATACGTCCATGTACCAACAGGCTCAGAGCGGCCCTTTGAAGGGTATGAATCCGCGGGTCACTCTGGTGACGTTCGTGGTCGTGGCGGTTTCCCTGATCTTCGGCGCCTTCTATACCGAGCAGTTGGGACATGGTTTGGCCCTGATGCGCACCGTGCTGGATCCGTTTCTCGAATGGTATTACGTGCTGCTGGTGGCTTTTCTGCTGCTGTTCATGATCTGGCTGGGCACCGGGCGCTACAAGAACGTTCGCCTGGGTAGCGACTTCGAGCAGCCGGAGTTCACCTTCTTCTCCTGGGTGGCGATGCTGTTCGCGGCAGGGACTGGGGTCGGTATCCTGTTCTGGTCGGTGGCCCAGCCGATACTTCAATTCCAGGAGAACCCCTTCATCGCCGATGGCATGAGCCCTGACGCCGCTCGCGTGGCCATGCGCTTGACCTACTTCCATTGGGGCTTGAACGGTTGGGCGATCTTCTCTTTCGTGGCGCTGGTGCTCGCCTATTTCTCCTATCGCTGGAAGATGCCGCTCACCATTCGTTCGTGTCTGAAGCCGTTGTTCGGCGATCGAACCGATGGACTGCTGGGTGATGCCGTCGATGTGCTGGCGGTGTTTGGTACCGTATTCGGTATTGCGACTACCCTGGGGCTCGGTGTCCAGCAGATGAACGCGGGACTCGACGCGGTATTCGGCCTGCCGTCTTCGCTGACCCTGCAGTTGATCGTTACCGCCGTGATCATGAGCGTGGCCACCTTCTCCGTTGTTTCCGGCGTCAAGCGTGGCGTGCGATTGTTGTCGGAGGCCAACTTCTGGCTGAGCATCGCGGTGGTGGTGTTCATGCTGCTGTTCGGGCCGACCCAGTACCTGATCGCGATTACCATCGAGTCCACGGGAGACTATATTCAGAACCTGATGGGCATGACCTTCCACACCAATGCGACCCGGGATGATGGCTGGCAGGCGGAGTGGACGGTGTTTTTCTGGGGCTGGTGGTTGGCCTGGTCACCGTTTGTCGGCATGTTCATCGCCCGGGTCTCCCGGGGGCGCACCTTCCGTGAATTCGTCATGGGCGTGCTGCTGGTACCTACGGTCATCACCATTGTGTGGATCGGGTTGTTTGGCGGCACCGCGCTGTATCATGAGCTGTTTGGCGTCGGCGGCATCGTGGCCGCCGTGGAGGCTGACGTGGCCACGGCGCTTTTTGTCACCATCGACGCCATGGGGCTCGGGCTGCTGGGGCAGGGCGTCTCTGCCGTGCTGGTGCTGCTGATCGCCACCTACCTGATCACCTCGGCCAATGCCGGCACCCTGGTGATCAATACCATACTGGCAGGGGGCGACCCCGAGCCGCCCACGGCCCACCGTATTCTGTGGGGTGGCCTGCTGGGCTTGCTGACGGCGGTGTTGCTGATGGCGGGTGGGCTCGAGACACTGCAGGCGGCCGTGATCATGGCGGCCCTGCCATTCTCGGTGGTGATCATGTTGATGGTTGCCGGACTGCTCAAGGCGCTGCATCGTGAGCGCTATGCGGCACGTACCGGTGAGCGCGCCGAGGCGCCCAGGGAGCCGTGGGCAGACCTCGACGATGCCGGCTCCCAGCCGGTGCCGGTTTCCAATGACGAGGCGCACAAGGCGCATTGAGCGAACGCTGCGACGAGCAGAAGGGGGCTGGCATGCCGTTGATCATGGGGATGAGCGTGTTGCTGGCCTGCCAGTTCGCCGGAGAGCTGCTGGCGCGTGGGCTGGGAGTGCCGGTGCCGGGGCCGGTGGTGGGCATGGTGATTCTGCTGCTGGGCCTGGTGGTGCTGGGCCGGGTACCCAAGAGCCTGCGCATGACCGGGGAGGGGCTGCTGCGCTACCTGACGCTGCTGTTCGTGCCCGCCGGTGTTGGTCTTATGGTGCACGCCAGGCTCATTGGCATGGACTTCTGGCCTATCGTGCTGACGCTGATTGTGTCGACGGCGATGACCCTGGCGGTGACCGCTTGGGTACTGGAGCGCTTGCAGCGTCGCTATCGGCAAGGCGATGCGTCATGAGCGTCGTCGCCCTGGATCAGCTATGGGTCTATCTCTCCGGCAATCCGCTGTTGTCGCTGCTGGTGACCTTGCTGGCATTCATGTTGTCGGTGCGAATCAACCGGGCGCTGGGGGGTACGCCACTGGTGCATCCGGTGACCCTGGCCATCGCCATGCTCATTGGCTTCTTGTTGCTGGTCGACATGGATTACGCCACTTACTTCGAGGGGGCGCAGTTCATCCACTTTCTGCTGGGACCCGCCACGGTGGCCCTGGCGATTCCGCTATATGACCACCGCGAACGCATCCGCCGCTTGCTGTGGCCCTTGTTGCTGGCCTGCCTGGTGGGCATCTTTACCGCCGTGGCCTCGACGATCGCCATCGCCATGGTGTTGGGGGCGCAGCTAGAAACCATCCTGACCCTGGCGCCACGCTCGGTGACCTCGCCAATCGCCATGGGCATTGCCGAGCAGGTGGGGGGCATCCCTTCGCTGGCGGCGGGGCTGGTCTTGTTGACCGGCTCGATCGGCTGTGCGCTGGGGCCGCTGCTTTTCCGGGTGATGGGAATTCGTGACCCCGGCGTTCAGGGCTTCACCCTTGGCCTGGCCGCCCACGGTTTCGGTACCGCCCACGCCTTTGCTCGGATCGGGGCGGTAGCGGGCGCCTTCTCGGGGCTGGCCATGGCGCTGACGGGCCTGCTGACGGCCTTCCTGCTGCCCCTGGTGGTCAGGGCGTTCGGACTCGGCTAGATCTCCTCCCAGATTCGTTTACGAAAGTCGTGGGACAGATTGGCGACATTCTTCATCCTTTCCATATGGTGTTCCGCCACTTCCTTGGCGAGATCCTGGTAGCACTCGTTCATCTTCGCCGGGTCGCCTGGTGGGTGTCATAGCACGTGGCGATGCGCTGGCTGGACTCGGCCAGTGCCAAGAGGAAGCGGGCCTCCTGCTGCATGATCTCCGACAGGTTTTCCATCCAGGCCAGCTGCATGCGGGTCATGGGCTTCGCGCCCTGCATCCACTGCTCGGCCCACCACTCCATGATCGGCTGGGTAGCTCGAGGGGGGTGGGGCTGGGGGCCGTCTTCTTGGTGGTCATGTCGTGCTCCTGAGGGAAAGTAAACCAAGGCGTGTCTCCTGTTTGAAGTGTAGCCTAGACGGAGCCTTTGGCGGAATTATTGCTGCGCCGCAGTATGGTTTTTCGTCATATATTCAGAGACTGTGGTTTCCCGAAGCCGGGCCTGCTGTGGCATGCTGTGAACGACCAATCCGGCCGTGGAGATCAGGCATGTGGGGAGTGATCAAGTCTGTGCTGGCGGCTTTTTTGGGGGTGCAGAAGGAGCAGCAGCGACGTGAGGATTTCGAGAAGGGGAATCCGATGGCCTTTATCCTGGTCGGCATCGTCATGGCGTTGCTGTTCGTGGGCTTGATTGCTCTGGTGGCAATCTGGGCGGCTGGTTGAGCCACTGCGGCACCCTGCGTTGACTGGCGCGTTTGTCAGAATGCGGGAGCAGAGGCAGTGACTTTCCAGCCTCGACTTCATATACTCTTTGCAGAAGCGGCTAATGTTCTTGCGCTTGCGCGAGGCCCCGTCCCTGACCTTCGGGGTTACCGCTCCTACGACAACTACAAACAATCGGGAGGCGTCGATGCGCACTCTGCTCGTATGGTTGGCAGGGGGCTTATCCCTTGTCGGCTCGAGCCAGGCGGCTCTGGCCAGTGGCTGGAACATGCCGGTGGGGGTAACAGACCTCAGTAGAGAAATCTACAATCTGCATATGGCCATATTCTGGATCTGTGTGGTCATCGGCGTACTCGTGTTCGGGGTGATGTTCTATTCCCTGATCCGCTATCGTCACTCCAAGGGCGCCAAGGCGGCCAACTTCCACGAGAACACCACCGTGGAAGTGATCTGGACAGCGGTCCCGCTGCTGATCCTGGTCGGCATGGCCATTCCCGCCACGGCGACGCTGCAGAAGATTTACGACCCCTCTGATGCCGAGCTGGATGTCATGGTCACGGGCCAGCAATGGCGCTGGCGCTATGAATACCTTGGCGAAGACGTGGCTTTCAACTCGAACATGTCGACACCGCGTGCCCAGATCCGCGGTGACGAGGAGCGCGGTGAAAACTACCTGCTGGAGGTCGATGAGCCTCTGGTCCTGCCGATCAATCGCAAGGTGCGCTTCCTGTTTACCTCCGACGACGTCATCCACGCCTGGTGGGTGCCTGACTTCGCCGTCAAGCAGGACACCATCCCCGGCTTCATCAGCGAGAACTGGGTCAGGATCAACGAGCCGGGCATCTATCGCGGCCAGTGCGCCGAGCTGTGCGGTGTGGATCACGCCTTCATGCCCATCGTGGTTCACGCCATGGAAGAAGACGACTTCGAGATCTGGCTGGCCGAGCGCAAGGAAATGGCAGCCGAGGAAGCCCTTGGGGTCGACCGCGACTGGGAGATGGATGAACTGATGGAGCGCGGTGAGGCCGTCTATGGCAGCATCTGTGCTTCCTGCCACCAACCGGAAGGTCAGGGCTCTCCGCCCGCGTTCCCGGGGCTGGCCGGCAACGAGCAGATGCTTGCCGATATCGAGTGGCACAAGGACGTCATCATCAATGGTGTCTCCGGTACCGCCATGCCGTCGTTCCGGACTACGCTCAACCCTGTCGAGCTCGCCGCGGTGATCACCTATACCCGCAACGCCTGGGGCAATGACACCGGCGATGCGGTACAGCCTGCCGAAATTGCCGAGAGGCTGGATCGTTGATCAATGCCACGGCACGCTCTGCCGTGGCCACCCTGTGCGCCGATATAACAAGACAATGAATCTGGAGATTTCCGATGGCCCCTAAGGTACCTCCTCAGCCTACCCTCGAGCAGAGCAGCACCGCCGCGGAAGCTGGGCATGGACACGCCCATGCAGCGCCCCCCAAGGGCCTCATGCGCTGGCTGCTGACTACCAACCACAAGGAGATCGGTAGCCTCTACCTGATCTTCTCGCTGGTCATGTTCTTCATCGGGGGGATTTTCGCCCTGGTGGTGCGCCTGGAGCTCTTCCAGCCCGGCATGCAGTTCGTCAATCCGGAGTTCTTCAACCAGATGACGACAATGCATGGCCTGATCATGGTCTTCGCGGCGGTCATGCCGGCCTTCACCGGGCTTGCCAACTGGATGATTCCGCTGCAGATCGGGGCGCCCGACATGGCCCTGCCGCGCCTCAACAACTTCAGCTTCTGGCTGCTGCCGGTCGCCTTCGGCCTGCTGCTGTCGACGCTGCTCATGCCGGGCGGCGGGCCCAACTTCGGCTGGACCTTCTACGCCCCGCTCTCGACCACCTATGCACCGCCCTCGACGACATTCTTCATCCTGGCGCTGCACATTGCCGGTATCAGCTCGATCCTGGGCGCCATCAACATCGTCGCCACCATCCTCAACATGCGTGCCCCGGGCATGCGCATGATGGACATGCCGCTGTTCGTGTGGACCTGGCTGATCACCGCCTTCCTGCTGATCGCGGTGATGCCGGTGCTTGCCGGCGTGATCACCATGATGCTGATGGACATCAACTTCGGTACCAGCTTCTTCAATGCCGCGGGCGGGGGCGACCCGGTGCTGTTCCAGCACCTGTTCTGGTTCTTCGGCCATCCCGAGGTGTACATCATGATCCTGCCGGCCTTCGGGATCGTGTCGGCGATCATTCCGGCCTTCGCCCGCAAGCGCCTGTTCGGCTATGCGTCGATGGTCTACGCCACGGCCGCCATCGCCCTGTTGTCGTTCATGGTCTGGGGGCACCACATGTTCGTGGTGGGGATGCCGCTGGCAGGGCAGCTGTTCTTCATGTACGCCACCATGCTGATCGCGGTGCCAACCGGGGTGAAGGTGTTCAACTGGATCGCCACGCTGTTCCAGGGCTCGATCAGCTTCGAGCCGCCGATGCTGTTTGCCCTGGCCTTCGTGGTGCTGTTCACCATCGGCGGCTTCTCGGGCTTGATGCTGGCCATCGCGCCGGCGGACTTCCAGTATCACGATACTTACTTCGTGGTGGCGCACTTCCACTACGTGCTGGTGCCGGGTGCGATCTTCGCGATCATGGCAGGTGTCTACTTCTGGCTGCCCAAGTGGACCGGCCACTATCCCCATGAGCGGCTGTCCCAGTGGCACTTCTGGCTGTCGGTGATCGGTGTCAACCTGACCTTCTTCCCGATGCACTTCTCGGGTCTTGCCGGCATGCCGCGCCGGATCCCCGACTATGCCTCCAGTTCGCCGATTTCAACATGGTGTCGAGTATCGGCGCCTTCATGTTCGGCTTTTCCCAGCTGCTGTTCGTGGCCGTGGTGATCATGTGCGTGCGGGGTGGCAAGAAGGCGCCGGCTGCGGCCTGGGGCGAATACGCCGATGACCTCGAGTGGAGCGTTCCAAGTCCGGCTCCGCTGCATACCTTCGAGACACCGCCGAACTACCAGCGCCCGGCTCACTGAGCCGGCGTGCCGGCCTGTGACTGAAGGAGCGAAGCATGAGTGAGAACCAGACCGATACTCGAGAAGCCGGGGTGCGTCGCACCGTATGGCGCAGCGTGGCGGCACTGGTGGGCATGTTCGCCTTTGCCTTTTCCCTGGTGCCGCTATATGACGTGTTCTGCCGTGTCACCGGTATCAACGGCAAGGTGGACACCAACGCCCAGGCATTGGTCCATGACGATGTGGACGATTCGCGCATGGTGACCGTTCAGTTCATCACCCGCAATGGCTCCGGGCTGCCCTGGCGCATGGAGGTCGAAACCCGTCAGGTGCGACTCCATCCGGGCCAGACATCCGAGGTGAACTTCACCTTCAATAACCAGAGCAGCGGCGAGAGCTGGGGGCGTGCGGTGCCCAGTGTCTCGCCCTCGACCGCCACGCGACACGTGCGCAAGGCGAGCTGTTTCTGCTTCGAGGAGCAGCAGCTACAGGCCGGCGAGAAGCTCGAGCTTCCGCTGGTCTTCCAGCTGGATCGCGATCTACCCCCCGAGATCAATACCGTCACCCTGGTCTATACGCTCTATCCCGTGGAAGGCAAGAAAGCGCCGCTTCAGGCCGCTGCAAAGACCATTGAAGGAGATGAGGCATGAGTGGCAGCTATTACGTACCTGCAACCAGCAAGTGGCCGGCGCTGGGATCCCTGGCGCTGGGCATGATGATGATCGGTACCGGCATGGTGCTGGTCCATGGTCGCGGCACCTTCATCATGCTGGCGGGACTGGCGGGCGTGGTGGCCGTCATGGCGCTCTGGTTCCGCGATGTCGTGGTGGAATCCCGCAGCGGCCTCTATGATGCCCAGATGGACCGCTCCTTCCGCTGGGGCATGGGCTGGTTCATCTTCTCCGAAGTGATGTTCTTCGCGGCGTTCTTCGGTGCCCTGTTCTACGTGCGCATGTTTGCCATTCCATGGCTGGGCGGCGAGGGCACGAAGGGGCCAACGGCGCTGCTATGGCCGGAGTTCACGGCACACTGGCCATTGCTCAGCCCGCCTGATGCCTCCATTGCCGGTCCGGCGCAGGTCTTCAGTCCCTGGCACCTGCCGCTGGTCAATACGCTGATCCTGATCTCGTCGAGCATCACCCTGACGGTGGCCCACGAGGCGCTCAAGGAGGGCCACCGCAAGATCTGCCGCAACTGGCTGGCCGGTACGGTACTGCTGGGCCTGTGCTTCATCGTGATCCAGGGCGTCGAGTACTACGAGGCCTATGCGCATTACGGCATCACCCTGGAGGCTGGCATCTATGGTGCAACCTTCTTTATCCTGACCGGCTTCCATGGGGTGCACGTCATCGTCGGCACCTTGATTCTCATCGTCATGCTGGTGCGGGTGATCCGAAGCCACTTTACACCCGAGGACCACTTCGGTTTCGAGGCGTCCTGCTGGTACTGGCACTTCGTTGATGTGGTCTGGGTGGGGCTGTTCCTGTTTGTCTACGTATTCTAAGATTCAGGCAGGCCAACGCCATTCAGCAGTCGATGATTCGATGTCTCCCGCCCGGCCCGGTGTGGCCGGGCGGGAGTTCATGTTGACGGGGCGGGTGATCAGGCGCCCAGGTTGCCGATATAGAAGCCATAGAACAGCAGGGCGATCAGTAGTGCAGCCAATCCAACGCGGATCTTCAGTGAAACCAGCAGGCGGCGGGAGCGGCTGTCGTCGTGCAGCAGGAAGCCGACACCGGCTGCCAGGCTGGTCACCATGGCCAGGAATACAACGGCGATCAGAGTCTTCAGCAGCATGAGTTACTCCATCAAGGGTCAGGGGGCGGGGGAAAAAGGGGTGCCGACCATGCGTTTTCCTGGCTGGCGACTGGGCCTGTGGTGCGTGCTCTGGTCGCTGCTGGTGGCACTCGGCCTGGCCCTTGGACTATGGCAGTGGGAGCGGGCCGACGACAAGCGCGACTATCTCGCCAGCCTCGACGCCGCGCCAACGCTCGATGCCCCGATGGCGGCTCCCCCCGGGGGAACGCGTTTGACGCTACGCGGCGAGTACCAGGCTGACGACACCCTGTTCCTGGATAATCGTACACTCAATGGCCAGCTTGGTGTGGCAGCATTGACCCCGCTGCGTACCGAGGATGGACGGCTATGGCTGGTCCAGCGCGGCTTCATGGCCACCGGTCCGGTGCGTGAGACTCCCGAGGTGGATACGCCCAGCGGGGAGGTGACGTTGCAAGGCCGCTGGCAAGTGGCCGGCGATTCAGGCCCGCTCTATGGCCCGAATCGCGAGGGGCAGCGCCTGCAGCAGATCGACCTCGACGCCTGGAGCCTGTCGCCCGGATTTGCCCACGATGGTTGGCTGCACCTGGAGGAGGGGGCGGGGCTTCTCGAACCCTGGTGGGAGCCCAATGTGATGCCTCCCGAGCGCCATGTCGGTTATGCGGTGCAGTGGTGGGGGCTGGCGCTTGCGGCCCTGGTCATGCTGTTCGTCGGCGGGCGCCGGCTGGCCCGGGATCGTCGCATGGGATTCGCTGCCCGCGACCATCACCCGCAGCGGCAGGTACCAGGTCCAGAAGAACTTCCGGAATCGCGTCCAGACGAACGGTAACCCGTCGATCGGGTACACTGGGGCTCGTTGGGAGCTGACAACAGATTAAGGGACAGACGTGCGAGACAAGCCGGCCGAGCAACACAGTAACGCCCAGGACACCCTGAAGGCGCGTCGTCAGCGGTTCAAGCTGCTGGCGCTGATCGCTATCTTCGCCATACCGGTGGCCACCGCCTGGATCATGGTGGAGTGGCGTATCGGTATTCCCGAACAGCGTACGGCCCATGGTGAACTGGCGCCTGCCGTTCCACCACTTGCCGAGTGGCCCCTTGTCGAGCCGCTTGATGCCCTGGAGCCGGGGGATTGGGTGCTGGCTTTCGATTGCTCCACCGAGTGCGAGGTGTTGTCTGACCAGTGGTGGCGCCTGCATCGTGCCCTGGGCCGGGAAGCGCCAAGGGTGAGTCGTTTACGCATTGGCGGCGATCAGCCGGCATTGCCGGGAGAGTCCGTGGCGCAATGGGCCCAGACACCGGAATGGCTCTCGCCGGGCCGTGTATGGCTCGTGGATCCGCGGGGCGAAGCGGTGCTGACTTACTCGCGTGAAGTGGAACTTCGCGATGTGATGGATGACATCAGTCACCTGTTGCGCATGAATCCTGAAAAGCGAGCGGCACCGGAGCTTGAGGTCGGCAATCGCTGAAAGGGCAGTGGTCGTCTCTCACGATCGAGGTAGGCATCATCGAGTGGCAGGCAGGATCGACAAGGAATCTACCAATGCAGGATATATCGACGCGGGGCCATGAAGGAGCGTCTCGGCTGGGGCTTCTGCTCAGCCTGAGTCTGGTAGGTATTTTCTTCACCACCGCCGTCATTCTGGTGGGTGTCTGGACGCGCCTGGTGGATGCCGGTCTGGGATGCCCGGACTGGCCCGGTTGCTATGGTCGCCTGGTGGTGCCCGATGCCGATCGGGCCATGGCTCACTCGCCGGACGCGCCGCTGGAAGCCTTCAAGGCCTGGGTCGAAATGATTCATCGCTATGTGGCTTCGGCGCTGGGGTTGCTGGTCATCGCCCTGCTGGTGGCGGGTGCCAGCTTGCGTAAGCGCCAGGGGTATCCCTGGGGAGTTAGCGTGGCACTGCTGGTGGTGATCCTGCTGCAGGGGGCTTTCGGCGCCTTCACCGTGACGCTGAAGCTCTGGCCCCAGGTGGTGACCATGCACCTGCTGGGCGGGTTGGCCGTGTTATTGCTGTTTCTCTGGCTGCATTTGCGACTTCGCCGATTTGCCGCCGGGGACACGGGGGAGCGTCCCAGGCGACGGCTGACGCCCCTGTGGGGGCTTGCCGCGCTGATGCTGTTGCTTCAGCTTGCCCTGGGCGGTTGGGTTTCCAGCAACTACGCCGGTATCGCCTGCCAGGGCTTCCCGACCTGCAATGGCCAGTGGTGGCCGGAGATGGACTGGAGCGAGGGTTTCCACCTGACCCAGACGGTGGGGCCGAACTATCTGCATGGACAGCTGCACGCCGATGCAAGAGTCGCCATTCACCAGGGGCATCGCATTGGTGCGCTCCTGCTGGGGCTGGTCCTGCTGGCTCTGGCGTTCCGCCATTGGCATGAGGCACGCCTGCGGCCGTGGCTGGGCGGCCTGGTCGGTATCTACGCGCTTCAACTGGGGCTGGGAATTGCCAATGTCCTGCTGTGGCTGCCGCTTTGGCTGGCCCTGCTGCATACTGCCGGAGCAGTGGCCCTGGTCCTGTGCCTGGCCTTGGCGCTATGGCATTGGCGAGAGGCGGCGGGGGAAGTGAATACAATACGAAAGGACAAGGAGTGGGTGCATGTCTAATGCGGTAATGAAGCGAACGGGGCTGAAGCGTGCCCTGGTGGCACCCTTCACTACCGAGGGCGCTGCCGACTGGACCGGGCAGGATCTGCTCACACTGTGCAAGCCGCGCGTGGTCGTCGTCATGCTGGCCTGTGCCTGGTGGGCATGGCGTTGGCGACACCGACCTTGCCGCCGCTCAGCACGGTGGTTTTCGGGCTGGCCGGGATCGGGTTCGCGGCTGGCGGGGCCGCTGCATTCAACCATGTGGTCGATCGTCGACTGGATGCCATGATGCTGCGGACGTCGCGTCGCCCGCTGGCCAGCCAGCGTATGCCGACGTGGCTGGCGCTGGCCTGGGCCTCGCTGCTCTCGGTGTCGGGTATTCTGCTGCTGTTATGGCAGGTCAATGCCTTGACGGCGTGGTTGACCCTTGGCTCGCTGATCGGCTACGCGCTGATCTATACGGCTTTTCTCAAGCGAGCCACACCGCAGAACATCGTTATCGGTGGCGTTGCCGGCGCGGCGCCGCCGCTGCTGGGGTGGACGGCGGTCACCGGTCAGCTGGGTCCGGAGCCGCTTCTGCTGCTGCTGATCGTGTTTGCCTGGACGCCGCCTCACTTCTGGGCCCTGGCGATCCACAAGCGCGAAGAGTATGCGCGCGCCGGGGTTCCCATGCTGCCGGTCACCCATGGCGAGGCATTCACACGGCTTCAGGTCTGGCTATACGGTTGGCTGACCGTCGCCGTGACGATGTTGCCGTTCGTCATCGGCATGAGTGGAGCGGTCTATCTCGTTGGCGTCCTGGCGCTCAATATTCGCTTCATGTTCTGGAACTGGAAGGTTTGGCGAGGCCACGACCCCGAGGCTCCCCTGGCCGCATTCTGGTTCTCGATCCGCTATATCCTCGGTGTCTTCGGCGTGTTGCTGCTAGACCACTACGCGGCCGTGTGGGTGTGGTAATAACCGGGCGCCGACACCTCGGCGCCCTCACTCTGGTCACTCACCACAGCCAGACGATCAGATAGTAGGCCATCAGGGTCACGACCACAGTGCTCATCAGGTTCAGCATGAAGCCTGCACGTATCATCGACTGAATCTTCATATGACCGGTGGCGAACACAATGGCATTGGGTGGCGTGGCCACCGGCATCATGAATGCGCAGCTTGCGGCAATGGCGGCGGGCACGGTGATCAGCAGCGGAGAGACTCCCTGGGACATTGCCAGTGCCCCGAGTAGAGGCAGAAATGCCGCAGCGGTAGCG
>NZ_AZQX01000312.1:0-9348 GCF_000568385.1 Halomonas sp. BC04 | reverse complement strand
GCCTCGACCTGCTGTGGCAGGCCTTCAAGGCCGCCTGGCTGGCCCTGGTGCTGCCGGTGATCGTGATCGGCGGCATCATCGGCGGAGTGTTCACCGCCACCGAAGCCGCGGTCGCCGCACTGCTCTACTCGCTGTTCATCTCTCTGGTCTTCTACCGCGAGATCCGCCTGTGGGACCTGTGGGGCATGCTGATCCGCACCGCCCGCCTGACCGGCATGGTGCTGCTGTTGCTGGCCTTCGCCACGGTGATCGCCTGGTTCCTGACCATCAACATGGTGCCCCAGACCCTGGTGCGCCAGGTGCAGGCGATCACCCAGGATCCGTTCCTGCTGCTGCTGATCGTGGCCGCACTGCTGCTGCTGGTGGGCTTCGTCATGGACCTGACCCCGGCCATGGTGATCATGGCGCCGATGCTGACGCCGATCGTCACCACGGTGGGTGTCGACGCCGCCTACTTCGGGGTGCTGATGGCCTTCATCCTCGGCATCGGGCTGCTGACGCCACCGGTAGGCACCTGCCTCTATGTGGGTTGCGGGGTGGGCAAGGTCTCGATGGAGTCGCTGGTCAAGGCGATGCTGCCGTACTACGCGGCGCTGCTGGTGGTGCTGGTGATCCTGATCGCCTTCCCCGGCATCGTCACCTGGCTGCCGGACCTCACCGCCGTGCGCGGCAACTGAGCGGAGAGCATTGGGCCATGAGCAGAAGGAAATAATCATGGCGCGCCTGACAGTAGAGCAGCTTGGTGATGGCTTCGAGAAATGACATAAAACGAGGGCACAGCGATTGACATGCCAGGCACCAGTGGCTAAGATTTTATAATCTAAGTTACCGGTAACATGAATTGGTTAATGTTACCAATATCCAATATTACAAGATGTGCGAGTTGGCCACATGCGATCCAATTTTATACTGGGCATCATCCTGATCATTGCCTCGGTCTTGCTATATACACAGGTTGGCGATCTTCCCAGGCGTTCCGCCATGTTCCCGAAAATGGTGCTATGGGGAATCGGGATCACAGGCCTGTTGATGCTCATCGATGCGGCTATCAAGGCCAAGAAGTTGGCTGTTGCCGGCGACGAGGCCATTGCGCAGGCGGGGGAGGAGCGCAGCAAGATGCGTGACACCCTGTTATTCCAGATACTGGTGCCCGGCACCGTCATGCTGTTGACCTTTCTGATCCTGATGGTTGTCGGATTCTATGTGGCCTCGGCTTTTCTGGTCTTCGTGATCTATTGCTACCACGACTATCGGGTCGATCCGGCCAGCCTCAAGCGCAAAGTGTATGTGAAAGGGGGGATCTTCGCTGTATTGGTTACCCTCTTCATGTACCTGGTTTTTACCCTGCTGCTGGGGCTCCCAGCCCCCTCAGGGGTCTTCTTCTGATCGCCGAGGCGTTCAGAGTGTCGTGCACATCACGCCTGCTCATACTGCGATGATGTGGAATGAAACACCAACCCAAGGTGATGACAATGAAAATGAAGTTGGCAGTTCTATTCAGTACACCCTTTCTGCTGGCTGCGTCGGGCACCGCCCTGGCGCAGGATTATCCCACCAAGAATATACAGATCATCGTGCCCTATAGTGCGGGTGGCGGAGGCGACACCGTGGCACGGATCATCGCCGACCGCCTGAGCGATGAGCTCGGTCGCCAAGTCAATGTAGTCAACCGTGAAGGAGCTGGCGGCGAAATCGGTATCGCCGAGATTGCCCGTAGTCAGGCCGATGGTTATACCCTTGGCGTGTTCGGCTACCCGGATAATTTTGTCTTGGAAAACACCCGCGACACCAGTTTCGATTCCGACAGTTTTGAATACCTGGCCGCTTTCGATGATATGCCCATGGGTATCTTCTCCGGTCCCGGCAGCGATCTCGATACCCTGGATGCTGTGCGCAGCTACGGCGAGGAAAACCCTGGTGCCATCGTGATCGGCGAGTCCGGTGCCCTTGGCCTCCTGAACATCCTTGCCTTCAGCGAGGAACTTGGGATTGATACCACTCCGATCCGCTATTCCGGTGGTGGCGAACTGATGAATGCGTTACTGGGCAATCACATCGATCTGGCTTCGACATCTTCCATGAGCCACGACCCGATTACCGATGCCGGCGGCACTCCGATCGGCTTTGCCGCGGCCGAGCGCATGGAGATGTTCCCGGATGTTCCTACCCTCAAGGAGCAGGGTATCGATCTTGAAATGGGGGTTTCTCGTGTCATGGTGGCGCCGGCCGGCCTGCCTGATGATGTGCGTGACATCCTTACTTCGGCTCTCGATGAGATAAGCACCAACGAGGCAATGATCGAGAACTTCCGCAGCGCTTCGATTCCCTACCGTTACCTGAATGCCGATGAGGCCAGCGATATGGTGGAGCGCTCCAACAGCGTGCTTTCACCGGTTATCGAAGAAAACCTCGAGCAGTTCAATGACGACTGAATGGGTATGACGTAATCGACCCCCGGCGGGCTCGGGGCAGCAGTTTACTCCGGGCCCAGTTCTACTCACGACGCTGGCAGCGATCATGGATCTTCTTTCAATACTTTCTGTTCTTCTTACGCCCAGTGTGTTCCTGGTGGTGTTTGCCGGAGTGCTGATCGGCATCTTGGTGGGAGCCATCCCGGGCCTCAATGGTGCCATTGGCATCTCGCTGCTGCTTCCCCTGACGTTCACCATGGAGCCACAGATAGGCCTGTTGTTGCTGGGCGGTATCTATATGGGCGGTATGTACGGTGGCTCTATCACTGCCATATTGATCAACGTGCCCGGGGATGTCGTGGCGGCGCCGGTTGCCATGGAAGGGTATCCCCTGACGCAGCAGGGGCGATCCAAGGAAGCGCTCTATTATTCGATTTTTTCCAGTATGTTTGGTGGCTTCATCGGCGTACTTATCCTTATACTCTTTACGCCGCCGCTGGCGAGGCTTGCCCTGCAATTCGGCCCCGCCGAGATGTTCTTTGTCTCGCTGAGTGGGCTCGTCATTGTCGGGGCTCTCAGCGGCAGTTTCCTCAAGGCAGCCTTTGCCGTGCTGTTCGGGCTCTTCATCAGTACCATCGGCATCGACATGATCACCGGTTCAGAGCGCTTCACCTTCGGTAGCGCCGATCTGCGCTCCGGTATTTCCGTAGTGCCCGTGGTATTGGGACTGTTCTGTTTCGCTGAGATGTTCCTCAATATTGGCAAGAAGCCCGGCGAACAGGTGCAGTATCACGATCAGAGCATCAAGCGCATGACAGTCGTAATGTCGATTCTAAGAAAGCGCCTGCTAGTGTGGAAGTCAGGCATCATCGGCACGGTTGTCGGACTTTTGCCAGGGGTTGGTACTACCTTGGCCGTGTTCATGTCTTACGGTGAAGCGAAGCGTGTCTCGAAGCAGCCCGAGCTTTTCGAGAAAGGTAATCCGGAAGGCATCATTGCCGCCGAAAGTGCCAACAATGCCACGGTGGGCAGTTCCATGGTCCCCCTGTTGGCGCTGGGTGTGCCGGGTAGCCCAACCAGTGCCATCATTGCAGGGGCCCTGGTCATCCATGGCATCATTCTGGGGCCCAGCCTCTTCGTGAATCGCCCCGATGTGGCTTACACCTTTCTATACGGCATGCTGCTGACCGTCGTGGCTATGACCATCATTGGCGCGGTCGGCATCAAGTACTTCTCCTATATCCTCAAGATACGCATGGAGTACATCGTACCAACGGTGTTGGTCTTCGCGCTGTTTGGCGCCTATAGCCTGCGCAACAGCCTGTTCGATGTCTTCATCGCAATTGTCTTGGGCATTGCTGGCGCCATTTTCAAGAAAATCGAGGTACCGCTTGCTCCAATCATCATTGGCGTCGTACTGGGCCCATTGATCGAAACCAACCTGGCGCGTGCCATGCGTATCGCCGGGGCTCGTGATATACCTCTTGTCCAGTACATGCTCTCTTCGCCGTTGGCCATCGGTCTGCTGGTCATGGTGGTGGCGCTGATGGTGGTAGTCATTCAGATGCGTCGGAAAACCGGCTGAACCAGGGATGGGACACACGATGCGCTATCCGAAAATCGTTGTCATGGGAGTCTCCGGCAGCGGCAAGAGTCTGATCGGCGATCGGCTGGCACGACATCTGGGTATTCCCTTTTTCGATGCCGATGATTTTCACAGCGAAGCCAATGTGAAGAAGATGGCCAGTGGCCGGCCGCTCAGCGATGCAGACCGCGCTGACTGGCTGACAGATCTGGCCGAACTGCTAGAGCGCGAACCGGCCCTGGTGTTGGGCTGCTCGGCGTTGAAGCAGCGCTATCGGAAGCGTCTGCGGGAGGCTGCCCCCGAGCTGGTCTTCCTCTATATGGACGGTGATTTCGAGACGATTCTCTCCCGCTTCGCAAACCGTGAAGGACACTATTTCAATGGTGAAAAGATGTTGCGTAACCAGTTCGAACAGCTGGAACCTCCAGGCTTTGACGAGGCGATTGCCATTGATATTCGTATGGATGAGGAAGGAGTGCTTCGTCAGTGCCTGGCAGCGCTGGGCCAGTGATTTCGGTATAGTGCCCCCGAGCTGCCGAAAACACGCCTCGCCGTAGGCCGAGGCCACAATTTCTCGATCTCTAGGCTGACGTGAAGAAAAAACGCCCAACACTTCAGGATATTGCCGACCAGGTCGGCGCGACGAAGATGACTGTCAGCCGCGCCCTGCGTGATCCGACAACGGTATCCGAAGCGCTGTGTGAGCGCATCTTCGCCGCGGCGGAGCAGGTCGGCTACATTCCCAATCGCGCCCCCGACCTGCTCTCCCGGGCAACGAGCCACTCCATCGGCGTGCTGGTGCCGTCGCTGACCAACCAGGTGTTTGCCGATGTGCTGGTGGGCATTGAAGAGGTCACCGAACCCCTCGGTTATCACTTGATGCTTTCTCACTACGGCTACAGTCAGGAACTCGAGGAGCGCAGCCTGGCATCACTGCTCTCCTACAATGTCGATGGGGTGATCCTCTCCGACAGTCTGCATACCGTCCGTACCTGCCGCATGCTGGAGACCGCCGGCATACCCACCGTGGAGATCATGGATTCGCTGACACCGCCGCTGCATCAGGCGGTGGGCTTCGACAACGTTCGGGCCGGCTATGACATGGTCAGTGAGATGATTCGGCGCGGCCATCGCCATATCGTCTACCTTGCCGTGCGCCTGGACGAGCGGACACGCCAGCGTGAACAGGGCTACCGTCAGGCGGTGGAGGAGCATGGTCTGCAGCCCCTCACCCTGCAGCGCAGCCAGCGCTCGTCCTACAGCGTGGGGGCGGCGCTTCTCGGCGAGGTGGTTGATCAGTACCCACAGACCGATGCGCTCTTCTGTACCAATGACGACGTTGCCGTCGGGGCCTATTTCGAATGCCTGCGCCGCGGCATCCGGGTGCCGGAGCAGATGGCGATCGCCGGCTTCCATGGGCATGACGTGGGGCAGGTCATGTCGCCCCGGCTGGCCAGCGTGATCACGCCGCGCCAGGCCATCGGCAACAGGGCCGCCAGTGAGCTTCTCAAGCGCATTCACGGTAAAGCCACGGGTGAGACGGTGATCGATCTGGGGTATACGGTCGAGCCCGGCATGACTCTGTAATAGCGTTGATGCTACACCGGTGCGGCGGCGTTCGGTGAGCCGGATCAGTCTTTGGCGTCGGCTTCCTTTGCTGCAGGGCGACGGGCAACCATGGTGATCTCCACGTTCGAGGAACCACTGAGCCTTGGCGATTCGGTGCAGGTCCGGGCTGGATAGTGATGGTCGTCGAAAAACTCGGCATAGGCCGCGTCCATGGTGTGAATCGTATCCAGGTTCGTCAGGTGGATGTCCACCCGCACCGTGTCGTCCAGGCTCGCACCGGCGTATTCCAGCATGCGTGCAAGGCGTCGCATGACCCAGCGGGTCTCTTCGGCGATGTCGCCGACCACCGACTCGCCACCCTGAATGTCGGTAACCGTCAGCCCAGAGAGAAAGATGTAGCTGTCATCCATGACGATATGGCTGCCGGGGAAGACTGGCACGGCGAGGGTCGGGTCGTTGAGATACTGGTGCATATTGCGTTTCCCCATGGTTTTCGTAACTCACTTGCAAGTGCCTCACTTACTATAGTTGGCCTGTTCCGGTCCTGCGTCAGTGCCCATTGTCGCTTGATGTCGATCAGTTATTGGTGGATAAATACAGGCAGACTTTGCTGCGCCGCAGTATGCTGGGGGAAATGAAGCACACGGAGGATGACAGGCTGATGGACAGCAGTGACCAGATCGAGAATCGGACGTTCGACGAGATTCAACCTGGCGATAGCGCATCGATCGAGAAGCGGCTTACGCTGGACGACATCAAGTTGTTTGCCGTCATGTCGGGGGATATCAACCCGGCCCATCTCGACGACGACTTTGCCAAGAGCACTCGGTTCCAGGAAGTGGTCGCCCACGGCATGTGGGGTGGGGCCCTGATCTCCACCGTGCTTGGCACCGAGCTGCCGGGGCCTGGCACCATCTATCTGGGCCAGACTCTGCGCTTTCTCAAGCCGGTGAGGCTCGGCGACGTGCTTCGGGTCAGCGTCCGGGTGCGCAGCAAGGATGAGCAGCGCAAGCGCATCATCTTCCACTGTCTCTGCACCAATCAGAATGGCGATACGGTGATCGAAGGCGAGGCAGAGGTACAGGCGCCCACCGAAAAGATTCGTCGTCCACGCACCGTGCTGCCGCGGATTCGGCTGGCCGAGCGGGCGCGACTGCATGAGATGCTGGCGGCAGCCGAGCATCCCGAGCCGGTCGATATGGCCGTGGTGCATCCGGTGGATGAAGTCTCGATCCTTGGGGCCGCCGAGTCGGCGCGCCAAGGACTGATACGGCCGGTGCTGGTGGGGCCGGAGAAAAAGATCCGTGCCGCTGCCGAGGCGGCCGGCATCGACATCGGTGAGTTTGAGCTGGTCGATGTCCCCCACAGCCATGCGGCAGCCGCCGAAGCGGTCGCCATGACACGTTCCGGCAGGGTAGGCGCGCTCATGAAGGGGGCTCTGCACACCGAGGAACTGCTTCACGAGGTGGTCAAGCGCGACACGGGACTGCGGACCGAGCGCTGCTTGAGCCATGTGATGGCCTTCGACGTGCCGACCTATCCGCGGCCGCTGTTCATCACCGACGCCGCGATCAATATCTACCCTACGCTGGCCAACAAGATGGATATCGTCCAGAACGCCATCGACCTGGCCCACGCCCTGGGCAACGCCAATCCCAACGTGGCGATACTCTCGGCGGTGGAAACCGTCAATCCCAAGATCGCCTCGACACTGGAAGCCGCCGCACTGTGCAAGATGGCCGAACGGGGACAGATCCGCGGCGGCACGATCGACGGCCCGCTGGCCTTCGACAATGCCGTGTCCGAAGTGGCCGCCGAGGCCAAGGGCATCGTCTCGCCTGTGGCGGGGCGGGCGGATATCCTGGTGGCGCCCGACCTGGAGTCGGCCAACATGCTGATGAAACAGCTGACGTACCTGGCCGATGCCACCGGGGCCGGCCTGGTGGTGGGCGCGCGGGTCCCCATCGTGCTCACCAGCCGTGCCGATGATGCCATCACCCGCATGGCATCCTGTGCCCTGGCGTTGCTGGTGGCCGAACACCAGAAGCGGGAGCGCTCATGATGCGTGAGATACTGGTCATCAACAGCGGCTCATCCAGCATCAAGTTCGCCTTGTTTGGCGCCACACAGGGGGGCGAGCCGACGAACCTGGAGCTGCGCTATCGCGGACACTTTGCCGGTCTTGGCAGTCAGGCACGGCTAAGCCTCAAGGACGGGGAGGGCGAGGCGCTGGATTCAGGCTCGGCCGGCCCTGCACTGAGCGAGGTGCCGGCCGATCTCGATCACGGTGGGGCATTGTCCAAGCTGCTGGCCTGGATCGAAGCGCATCCGGATCTTGAAGATATCGGTGCCGTGGGGCATCGCATCGTGCATGGTGGCCGCGACCACGTCGATCCGGTTCGTCTTGACGCCGATGCACTCGATGCGCTGGAGGCCCTGGTACCGCTGGCTCCACTGCACCAGCCTATGGCCTGGCGCCGGTGCGTGCCCTGGCAGCGCTGCGGCCCGATCTTCCCCAGGTGGCCTGCTTCGACACGGCCTTTCATGCCGACCAGCCCCCGGTGGCGAGGACGTTTCCTCTGCCGCGGCGATACCGCGACGCCGGCGTCATCCGCTACGGCTTCCATGGGCTCTCCTACGACTACATCAACCGTGTCCTGAACGACCAGATCCTGCCGACACATGGCGGTGTAGCGACAGGGGGTAGGGTGATCGTGGCTCACCTGGGCAACGGTGCCAGCCTCTGCGCCATCCATGACGGCAAGAGCGTGGCCTCTACCATGGGCTTCACCGCCGTGGAAGGACTGATGATGGGCACCCGCAGCGGCAGCCTCGACCCGGGGCTGGTACTGCACCTGATTCTTCAGGAAGGCATGGCGCCCGAAGCCGTCCAGCAGATGCTCTACAAGGAGTCCGGCCTGCTGGGTGTCTCGGGCATCAGTGGCGACATGCGAGAACTGCTGAAGTGCGATGCGCCCGAGGCCGCTGAGGCCATCGAGCTGTTCGCCTACCGTATCGTCAGCGAGATCGGCAGCCTCGCCGCCGCCCTCGGTGGCCTGGACCACCTGGTATTCACCGCTGGGATTGGCGAGCGGGCCGCCCCGGTGCGCGCCGCGGTGGTGGAAGGTTGCCAGTGGCTTGGTGCAGTGCTCGACCCGACGGCCAATCAGGCCGATGCCACCGACATCGCTGCGGAGAGCAGCCGGGTGGGCCTGTGGGTCATCCCTACCGACGAGGAGCGCATGATCGCCTGGCATACAGCCAGCACGGTGTAGTCGAGCCAGTTCCTTCGGTGACGCTGAGCGCGACAGCGCCCCTCATCATTGCCGTTATCCTAAAGTCGAATATCGCCGGGAAGGGTTTCGCCTTGACGGCGGTATTTCTTGGCCTATCTTATGAATAGACCGGTCAGTCTAGTGGGGTTTGAATGGCACATACGACACGTGAGCGTTTGCTCGAGGCGGGACTCGAGATGTTGCTTCAGCACGGCTACAACGACCTGGGTATCCAGGCGCTGCTGCAGGCCACCGGGACGCCGAAGGGCTCTTTCTATCACTACTTCCGCAGCAAGGAGGATTTTGCCTTGCAGGTCGTCGACCGCTACATGGACGAGGTGCACCAGGGGCTCGATGCCGCGCTGGGCGATCAGTCGCTGCCGCCGCTGGATCGGGCGCGACGCTTCTTCGAACTGTCGCGGGAGAAATACCGCCGGGATGGGTACCTGGGGTGCATGCTGGTGGGCTGGGACAGGAACTGTCCGGCATCAACCCGACCTTTGCGGAG
>NZ_AZQX01000311.1:0-14341 GCF_000568385.1 Halomonas sp. BC04 | reverse complement strand
GTAGACCTCGTGATAGACCCGTTCGACTAAGCTCTCCTTGCTCGGAAAATAGCGGTACAGTAACGGCTGGGTGATTCCCAAGCGCTTGGCCAGCTCCCGGGTTTGACCCTCGAAACCGACTTCTGCGAAGAAGCGGATCGCCCCGTCGACAATCTGGCGCTCGCGCTGCTCCGGCGTGAGCCGCCGCCGTTTGCCTATTTCCGCTTCCACTGCTCCACTCCTTCCGCTAAACCTGCCGCCATTCTCGTCGCCTGCGGATGCGACTACAAGAGCATTGACATCGATCCACCGGCCGCCTCATAGTTAATCAATCGATAAATTGCGGCGACACTACCCGTTGCCGCCAATGAACTGCCGGAGGAGACGAAGACGTGAAGTCGCCGCAATTCGACTATGTACGGCCGGGTTCGCTGGACCAAGTGCTGGCCCTGTTGGCCGAGCACGGGGATGAGGCCCAGGTGCTCGCCGGCGGCCAAAGCCTAGTGCCCACCATGAACATGCGCCTGGCCGCCCCGCGCGTGCTGGTGGATGTGAACCACGTCCCCGGTCTGGCTGGTGTCGAGCTGCGCGGCAAATGGCTGCGCATTGGTGCGCTGACCCGCCACGCAGAAATGGTGCGCTCGCCGGAGGTGGCTCGTCACGCCCCTCTGCTAGCCCGTGCGGCGCCCTACATCGCCCACGAGGCAATCCGCAATCGCGGCACCTTCGGCGGTAGCGTCGCCACCGCTGACCCCGCCTCGGAGTGGCCGGCCTGTTGCCTGACCCTGGGGGCGCGCATTCACCTGGCCAGCCGCAAAGGCACCCGAACCCTCCCGGCGGAGGATTTCTTCGAGGGCGTCTACCAGACCGCCATCGAGCCCCACGAGCTGATCACACACGTGGAGGTACCGGCGGCTGACGACGGCATGCTCTACGGCTTCGACGAACTAGCCCGGCGCAAGGGCGATTACGCCATCGTCGGACTAGCCGCCCAGGCACGGATCGGCGCCAAGGGCCCCATGAAACTGCTGCGGCGCAACGACCAGCGTCTGTACGAGGTAAGGCTGGGCTTCTTTGGTGTGGCCGAGACCCCGGTACTGGCCCCGCAGGCCGCCGCCGCCCTGGAGGGCCGGCCCCTGGGCGCCGAGTCCATCCAGGCTGCTCAGTCAGCCCTGGCCGATGATCTCCAGCCCCTGAGCGATCTCTACACCTCAGCCGAGGTCAAGACCCACATGACTCGCGTGCTCCTTGGCCGAGTGCTGCACGCATTGAGCGGAGACCATAGCGCATGAGCGACACCAACTACGAGCTCAACCTGACCGTTAACAGCGAACGTGTCAGCTGCCGTGTCAGTCCGCGACTTTCCTTGGCCGACTTTCTACGCGAGGAGCTGCACTTGACCGGCACCCACGTCGGCTGTGAACAGGGCGCCTGCGGCGCTTGCACCGTGCGCTACAACGGTGACCAAGTGCGCGCCTGCCTGATGTATGCCGTGCAGGCCGAAGGGGCGGAGATCGAGACCGTCGAGGGTATTACCGAGAGCGGCGAACTGGCCGTCCTGCAGGAAGCCTTCCACCGCAACAATGCCCTGCAGTGCGGCTTCTGCACGCCAGGCATGCTGATAGCCGCCGCCGACCTGCTCAAGCACAACCCCAACCCGGACCGCGAGCAGATCCGCGCCGGGATATCCGGCAACTACTGCCGCTGCACCGGCTACCACTCCATTGTCGACGCCGTGGCCGAAACCGGTAGCGGCAGCACCAAGGAGGCTGCGCAATGAGCGAAAAACCTCACTTGAGCGTCCTGGACCGCCCGAACAGCTATATCGGCCGCAGCGTGCCGCGGCCCAATGCCCGCCGACTGCTGGCGGGCCGCGGTCAGTATCCCTCCGACGTCAGCCTACCGCGCATGGTCCACGTGGCCTTTGCCCGCAGCCCCTTTGCCCACGCCCGCATCACCCGCATCGACACCGAGGCAGCCCGTCAAGCGTCCGGAGTGGTGGGGGTGTTCACCGGCGAGGACATTGCCAGGATCTGCCAGCCTGGGTCGGCACCCTGGAACACTTCGCCGGCATGAAGTCCGCGCCACAGTACCCGCTGGCACACAAGGTGGCCCGCTGGCAGGGTGAGCCGGTGGTAGCAGTGGTGGCCCAGACCCGCGCCCTTGCCGAGGACGCGCTGGAACTGCTGCTCATCGACTACGAGGAACTGCCCGCGGTCACCGACCCGGAGACCGCCCTGGACCCGGACACGCCATTGATCCACCCGGAGTTGGGCGACAACCTCGTTTTCGGCAGCACGGTGGAGGCTGGCGACATCAAGCGTGCCTTCGCTGAGGCGGACTTGGTGGTGGAAGACGAGTTCCACTTCGGCCGTCATACCGGGGTGACCCTGGAGCCTCGGGTGGTAGTGGCCGACTATGACCCCAGCGAGGAGCGGCTGACCGCTTATCACGGCACTCAGACGCCTTATCAGATGCAGGACGTCTATGCCCGCCACCTCGGCTTGGCCGAGGAGAACGTGCGGGTGGTGGTGAAGGACATCGGGGGTGCCTTCGGCATCAAGCTCCACGTCTACGGCGAGGAAATGACCACCTGCGCGCTGAGCATGCTGCTCAAACGCCCGGTGAAGTGGTTGGCGGACCGGTTGGAATCCTTCGTCAGCGACATTCACGCCCGCGACCACCGGGTGCGTGCTCGGCTGGCTCTGACCAAGGACGGCGGCATCCTCGGTTATGACGTGGACGACCTCACCGGCGTCGGGGCTTACTCCGTGTATCCGCGCACTAGCGCGGTGGAGGGCAACCAAGTTATCAAGCTGGTGGGTGCCCCATACACTCAGCAGCACTACCGGGCGGAGCTCAAGGTAGTGCTGCAGAACAAGAACGTCATGAGCCAGTACCGGGCGGTGGGCCACCCCATCGCCTTCACCGTCACCGAGGCATTGGTGGACAAGGCTGCTGCCGAGCTGGGGTTGGACCCAGCGGAACTGCGCGCCCGCAACTATGTCCCCGACGACGCCTATCCCTACAAGACCGCCAGCGGTTTCACCTATGAAGGGCTGTCTCTGCAGCGCTCGCTGGAGAAGCTCAAGGAGATGATCGGCTATCCGGGGTTGCGCGAGGAGCAGAGGGAGCTCCGGGAAAAGGGGGTCTACCGTGGCATCGGCATTGCGACCTTTGTTGAAATCACCGCCCCTGGGCCGGCCTTCTACGGGGTCGGCGGCGCCCGCATTTCCTCCCAGGACGGCTGCTCAATGAAGCTCGAGCCTTCGGGCAAGGTGCAACTCGCGATAAGCGTCAACGAACTCGGCCAGGGCACCGAGACCATTGTCGCCCAGATCGCCGCGACCGAACTCGGCATCGCCATGGAGGACATTCGCGTCGTCACCGGTGACACCGGCGCGACCCCCTACGGAGGCGCCGCCTGGGCCTCCCGGGGAGCGGCCATCGGCGGCGAAGTCACCGTACGGGCCGCCCGGGCACTGCGCGACAACATTCTGGAGGTGGCTGGGGCTGCCCTGCAGACATCCCCGTCAGAGCTCGATCTGCGCAACGGTCTGGTGGTCAGCCGCGAGGATGACGAGGAACGGATCAGCCTCGCCGAGGTTTGCCGGATCGCCTACTTTCGCAGTGACACCCTGCCCCCAGGATTCCAGCCCCAGCTCTCGGTGGTGCGCCACTACTCGCCACAGGGCCTGCCTTTTGCCTTCACCAACGGCGTGCACGCCTCCTATGTGGAAGTCGACGTGGATACCGGCCTGGTGCGGCTGCTTAACCACTGGGTGGTGGAGGACTGCGGCCGGGTGTTGAACCCGAAGCTGGTGGACGAACAGGCCCGCGGCGGCGTCGCGCAGGGCATCGGCATGGCCCTGTTCGAGGAGTGCCTGTACAGCGCCGACGGCCAGCTCACAAACGGCAGCCTTGCGGATTACCTTGTGCCGCTGTCCTCTGAGCTGCCCGACATAGAGGTGGCCCACATAGAGACCCCCAGCCAGTACTCGGAGATCGGCGCCAAAGGCGCCGGTGAGGCCGGCACTGCCGCCTCACCGGCAGCGATCATGAATGCCGTGAACGACGCGATCGCCCCGTTGGGCGGACGGGTTACCGCCATGCCCATGACTCCCGAGCGCATTCTGCGCAGCCTCAAACGCATCTAGCGCCAACGCGGAGCGCCACCGGTAAGAGCAACCGTGGCCTGCCCCATTGGCAACCAGCTGGAGAGCTGATCATGCAGCATCTGGACCTGAAGGTCATCGAAGGCGCCCTGGCCTGGGCCCGGGAGGGAGAAACGCTGTGGCTTTGCACCGTACTTGCCACCTTCGGCTCCTCGCCCCGGGAACCCGGCTCCTGGCTGGTGGCGCGTCGGGACGGTCGGCATGTCGGATCGCTCTCCGGCGGCTGTGTCGAGGAGGACTTCCTCGCCCGACTGCGCGACGGCGAATTCGATCGTCCGGTGTCCACCTTGCGCTATGGAGACCCCGAGGGCCCGCGAGGCCCTCGGATCCGCCTACCCTGTGGAGGCATCCTGGAAGTACTCATCGAGCGACTCCCGCCGAATGCCACCACCCTGGCGCACTACGAAGCGCTACACCAGGCATTGGTGGGTCGCCGCCATCTGGTTCGCTGCGTCGATCCGACCAGCGGGGATGTACATTGTCTCGATGACCAGGGCGTGGGGCCGCGGGTCGTGCGGGATAGCGAGGGGGGCATGATACATATGCGCGTCGGGCCGACGGCCCGGCTGATCATCGCCGGTATTTCGCCGGTTTCTTTGGCCTGCGCCGAGTTTGCTCGTGCTCTGGGCTTTGAGGTGATCGTGTGCGACCCCCGCGAGGAGGTTTGCCTCGACTTCAAAGTGCCCGGTGTTGAGTTGCGCCCGGAACTGCCCTCGCTGCACATCGCCTCGGGCGCCTGCCATGCGGCCACTGCCGTGGTGGCCCTGACTCACGACCCGCGCATCGACGACCTGGCCATGATCGAGGCGGTGCGAACGCCCGCCTTTTACATCGGGGTGATGGGCTCGCAGCGGACTTCCGAGGCGCGCGCTGAGCGTCTGCGCCGTTCCGGCGGCCTGACCGACGACGATATCGACCGCCTGCACATGCCGATCGGCCTGTCGCTTGGCAGCAAGACGCCCGCCGAGATCGCTTTGGCAGTGATGGCTGATATCCTGCGCGTGCAGCGTGGTAGAACTCGCGATACGCTCTAAGCGTCTCGGGGTTGGAGTCGCCGATGCGTCGGACCGGAACTGAAGCGACTCCTGCAAGATGGTAATTGCCTGCAGTGGCAAGAAAAATCAGCTGTCGCAGCGCTCGGTTGGGTGCTCCGAGTTCCCATCGCGACTGGCGCCGCCAGGCGCATTGGCGGAGGTTGTCGTGGTTGGCAGTGATCGCCAGCGCTGGCAACACCGCCGGGGAGGCCTTCGGCCTCCAGTCGTGAGCTGAAGCTACTCCAACAGTGCGGTAGTCTCCGACCTTGTTGGAGCGCTGCTCCGCATCGCGACTGGCGCCGTCAGGCGCCTCGGCGGAGGTTGCCGTGATTGGCAGTGATCGCCAACGCCGGCAACACCGCCGGGAGTCCTTCGGCCTCCAGTCGCCGATGCGTCGGACCGGAGCTGAAGTTTCCTCCGACAGCGGTGTGGCACCGTCGGTGGAAAGAGTCGCTGTTGGAGCGCTGGTTTCCATCGCGACTGGCGCCGCAGGCGCCGCGGCGGAGGCTGCCGAGGTCAGTGGTGATCGGCAGCGTCGCCCAACAATCTGCCGGTGTTTACTTCGCCGTCGGCATAACGAACTCGGCGCCCTTGGCGATACTCTCAGGCCAGCGCTGCATGATTGACTTCTGCTTGGTGTAGAAACGCACGCCCTCTTCACCGTAGGCATGCATGTCGCCGAACAAGCTCTTCTTCCAGCCGCCAAAGCCGTGCCAGGCCATCGGTACCGGGATCGGCACGTTGATGCCGACCATGCCAACCTCGATCCGACGGCCAAACTCGCGGGCAACGTTGCCGTCGCGGGTATAGCAGGCGACGCCGTTGCCAAACTCGTGGGCATTGACCAGGTCCACTGCCTCGGCGAAATCCTTCACCCGCACGCAGGCCAGCACCGGTCCGAATATCTCCTCCTTGTAGATGCGCATCTCCGGGGTGACGTGATCAAACAGCGTTCCGCCGATCCAGAAGCCGCCCTCGTGGCCGGGCACCGTGAAGGGGTTGCCGTCGGCGTCAATGCGGCCGTCAACCAGCAGCTCGGCGCCGCTCTGCGCGCCGTCCTCGATATAGTCCTGAATTCGCTCCAGCGCCTGACGGGTGACGATGGGCCCCATCTCGCGTCGAGTTCCATGCCGTTCTTGATCTTGAGTTGCTTTGTCCGCTCGGCCAGCTTAGGCATGATCTTGTCGGCGACATCCCCCACTAGCACCGCCACCGAGATGGCCATGCAGCGTTCGCCAGCAGAGCCGTAGGCGGCGCCGATCAGACCGTCGACCGCTTGGTCGAGGTCGGCGTCGGGCATCACAACCATGTGGTTCTTCGCGCCGCCCAACGCCTGCACGCGCTTACCTTGTTCGGCGCCGCGCCGGTAGATGTAGTGCGCGATCGGAGTGGAGCCGACGAAGCTCGCTGCTTTCACGTCAGGGTGGTCGATCAGCGCGTCGACGGCGACCTTATCACCTTGGATGACGTTGAAGACGCCGTCGGGTAACCCGGCCTGCTTGAATAGCTCAGCCATGTACAGCGCAGCCGAGGGGTCGCGCTCACTAGGCTTGAGCACGAAGGTGTTACCGCAGGCGATGGCTACGGGAAACATCCAGCAGGGGACCATCACCGGAAAGTTGAACGGGGTGATGCCGGCGACCACGCCCAGGGGCTGGCGCAGCGTCCAGTTGTCAATACCGGTGGAGACTTGGTCGGTGAAGTCGGTCTTGAGCAGCTGTGGGATGCCCAGGGCGAACTCCACGATATCGATACCGCGGGTCACCTCACCCTGGCGTCGGTGAACACCTTGCCGTGCTCGTGGGTGAGGATCTCGGCCAACTGGTCGCGGTGCTCGTTGAGCAGGGCCAGGAAGTTGTTGAGGATGCGGCTGCGGCGAATAGGCGGAAGCTTCGCCCAGCCCGGCAGAGCAGCCTTGGCGCTGTCGACCGCAGCCTCGACGTCTTGCACGCTGCCCAGTGCCACCTTGCGGCTTACCTCGCCGGTGGCCGGGTTGAACACGTCTTGGGTGCGCTCACCGGTGCTCGGCGCCACGCGGCCACCGATCCAGTGATGAGCGACGTCACTCAGTACGATCTGCGAGGGGGTGTTGGAAACGCCCATGAATTCGACTCCGTTTGCGATAGGTTCGGGTTTCAGCCTAGGGAGGGGAGACTTGCTTTACAATCGCGAATAGTTGACTACACTGTTCACTTTACTGAACAATTGGCTGTGAGCCATGACCAAGATGTGCCATGTCTGCCCGAAATAATTCCGCACCTCTCGATGACTTGTATCTATTGACCGTGCTGGCCCAGGCGCGCAGCTTTACCAAAGCGGCGCGCCGTCTTGGCGTCTCGAAGGCCTCGGTAAGCACCCGTATCGCCAACCTTGAGCGTGCCGTCGGCGTGCCGCTGGTGCGCCGGACCACCCGCTCAGTGGTGCTCACCGACGCCGGGCTGCAACTGGTGGAGGACATTGAGCCCTCTTTCGTCCGCATCGAACAGAGCCTCTCCAGCGTCAAGGACCTTGCCGGCAACCCGCGCGGCCTGCTGCGGGTGAGTGCCCCGGTGGCGCTGGGGCGACAGCGTGTCGCCCCAATGCTGCCGGCCTTCCTGCAGCGCTTCCCGGAGATCAGGCTTGAGCTCGACCTCTCCGACCGCTTCGTCAACCTCGCCCAGGAGGGCTTCGATCTGGCTATCCGCCACGCTCAGGCTGCGCCGGAGACCCACGTGGCGTGGGTCCTGCGAGAGTCGCGCTCTCTACTGGTCGCCAGTCACGATTATCTGGAGCGCCACGGCGTGCCCCGGCACCCGGCGGACCTGAGCCGCCACGAGTGCTTGATGTATCTGCGTGACGGCAGCACCCAGAGCTGGAGCTTCGAGCGCGAGGCCGGCCGTAAGCGCGGCGAGCGGGTCGGTGTGCCGGTTAGCGGGCGCTTCAAGGCCAACAACAGCGAGGTGCTCCGAGAGGCGGTGCTGGGTGGTTTGGGCATCGGTTTGTTGCCGGACTTCACCGCCGTGGATGAGCTCCGGCCCGGGCGGCTGGCGCAGGTGCTGCCGGACTGGAAGCCGGTTGGCTTCTTCGGCGATCAGTTGTTTGCGATCCGGCCATGGACGCGGCAGGTACCGCGACCGGTGCAATGCCTGGTCGATCACTTGCGCCAGGGCTTCAATAGCGTGGCCCTCCAGGATAGAACCGTCGCGCCGCGATGATCTCACTGACCGACTGCCTCCAGCATGACAGACCCATCCTCAGTCGTTAGGTCAGGCCGTTTCAGGACGTTCTGAGATGGCCTGCTTGAATTTATCGACCGATTAACAGATCATCTGATCAATGCCAAGACAAGAGGCGCCAGCCTGGGTGGAGCGTCCTAGAGGAGCGAGGATAGGATCTCTCGGCAATTTACTGCATTGCCAGGTCAGTCGAGCCGGTGGTAGGTCCTCCGGGGGATAATCGCTTCTCCCTTGCCGAGGCAGAAGGTAGCGTCCCGTGTGACGATCGTCTGCAACTGTAGGAGATAAGATAACAATGAAACTATTCAAAGCCGGCCTTGCCGGTGCTCTTGCCCTGAGTGTGGGTCTGGCAAGCACGAATGCCGTCGCGACAGAACGCATCACCGTCAACATCGGTTCAAGCCACCCGGTTCAGAATATCTGGGTATGGGCGATGAACAATGTCTTCCAGCCCGAGGTAGACCGCATTCTGGAAGAGCAGGGTGGAGACTATGAAATCCGCTGGCGCGAGAACTACGGCGGCACCCTGTATAAGTTTTCCGAGACCCGCAGGGCGGTGAAGGACGGCATCGTCGACGTTGGCATGATCGGCACCGTGTGGGAGGAGTCCGACTTGCCGTTGCAGAATGTCACCTACTACACCCCGTTCGCCACTGACGATCACAAGCTGATCATCAAGATTTTCGACGACCTTAGCCAGAACCTGCCGGAACTGCGCGACAGTTGGCACAGGGAGAATCTGGTGCATCTGTCGACGCTGGTAACCGACAGCTACGACATCTACGGCACTAGCCAAATCAAGTCGCTGGACGACATCAATAACATGCGCCTGAACGCCCCCGGTACCTCCGCCAACTGGCTCAAGGGCACTGGTGCCATCCCCGTCGAGGGTGGCCTGACCACCTACTACACCAACATCCAGACCGGTGTCACCGAGGGCACCCTGTCCTTCGCCAGCGGCATCGGCCCGGCTCGGGTGCAAGAGGTCGCACCGGAACTGACCCGCATCGGCTTCGGCTCCATGGCCTTTGGTGCCGTGGCCGTCAACAAGCGCTTCTTCGACGGTCTGCCGGAGGAGGTCCAGGCCGCGTTCCGCGAGGCCGGCGGGATTATGTCCGAGCGTCACGGCGAGCACGTCACCAAGACCTCCGAGGAGTGGCTGGCCAAGATGCAGGAAGAGGGTCTGGAAATCCACGAACTGCCGGCCACCGAGAAGCAGCGCTGGGTGGAAGGCCTGCCGAACCTGGCCGGCCCGTGGCTGGAGGCCAATGGCGAGGATGCCGAGGTGGTCCTGAAGGCCTACTTCGACAAGCTGCGCGAGAACGGCGTCGAGCCGTTGCGCGCCTGGGACTCAGTCGTCCGCTAAGCCGACCGCGGCACTAAGGCCGCGCCGGCCGGCGCGGCCTTTCTCCAAGTCATGATACGAGGCTTGTCATGAGCATCACGCGTAAAACAACACCATCCGGTGTCGGCTGGTTCGTTCGCCTTGCCGACCTGTTGGCCGCCCTCGGTACTTTCTGGATATTCGTCCTGATGAGCCTGGTAGTGGCGGATGTCGCCGGGCGCAACTTTTTCGACACGCCGCTGACGGGTTTCGCCGAGTTCGCCGGGCTGTCCGTGGCGGCCATCGTCTTCCTGCAACTGGGAGCCGGCATCATCGGCGGCCGCATGACCCGGGCCGGCTTCTTGATCGACATAATCGGCCGCCGCCTGCCCCGGCTGCGGCTGGCGCTGGATGTGGTATATGCCTGGTGGGCTGCGTCATCTTCGCGCTGCTGACCTACGTCGCCTGGCCGGAGCTGGTGCAGTCCTGGCAGAGCAACGAGTTCTACGGCGTGCGCGGCCTCTACATGATCCCGGGCTGGCCCTTCCGCGCCCTGGCGGTGATCGGGGCGGCGATGGCTACCCTGGCCTACCTGTTATTGATTCCGGCCCTGCTACGCCAAAAACCGGCCGATACAACGAGGGCTTCCTGATGAGCGATCTCGGCCTTACCGCCCTGGTGATCGGCTCACTTGTCCTGCTGGTGCTGATGGGGATGCATATCGCCGTGGCCCTGCTAACAGTGGCCTTCGTCGGAATATGGGTCATCCGGGGCAATTTCGACTTGGCCCTACAGATGATGTACATGTCGGCTTATAGCGGCATATCCAGCTACATCTTCGCCACCATCCCATTATTTGTCCTGATGGGCTTATTGGTTAGTATCTCCAATATCGGAAAGGACACCTTCGACGTCGCTGAGACGCTGCTGCGGCGCGTAGCCGGCGGCCTGGGCGTGGCCACAGTGGCGGCGAACACGGTGTTTGCGGCCGTAACCGGCGTTTCCATCGCCTCCGCGGCGGTGTTCACCAAGGTCGCGGTCCCCGAGATGGCCCGCCATGGCTACCGCAAGGCCTTCGCCGCCGGCACTGTGGCGGGTAGCTCGGTCCTGGGTATGCTGGTGCCGCCGAGTCTGCTACTTATCGTCTACGGCGTGCTGGCCGAGGAGTCCATCGGCAAGCTGTTCATCGCCGGGCTAATCCCGGGCATGATCCTGGCGGTCGGTTTCGTGGCGATGATCGTGCTGTTGGCGCTATTCGCCCCGCGTTTCGTGTTCGATTTCGAGCGCCTGCGGGAACTGGGCGATGCCCGGCGGATTCAGCCGGTGCTCACCGGTAAGCAGATGGCGGGCAAGTCGCTGCCCATCCTCATCTTGGTGCTGCTGGTCTTGGGCGGGCTCTATACTGGTCTTTTTACGCCCACCGAGGCGGGCGGCATGGGTGCCTTTGGTGCCTTCGTCATTGCTCTGGCACGGCGCTCGCT
The DNA here is from genome assembly GCF_000568385.1 of Halomonas sp. BC04. Taxonomy (NCBI): domain Bacteria; kingdom Pseudomonadati; phylum Pseudomonadota; class Gammaproteobacteria; order Oceanospirillales; family Halomonadaceae; genus Halomonas; species Halomonas sp. BC04. The sequence continues at coordinate 3,133 of NZ_AZQX01000311.1, read as the reverse complement.
GACTCCGCAGCGGATGTGGCAGGTGCTACGCGAGACCGGCGGAGTGTCCATCAGCATCCTGATTCTGTTGATCGCTGCGCTCTTCTACAGCCGTATGCTTGCCATGGCTGGCGTGCCCATGGCCATCTCGGATCTGGTGTTGGACGCCGGCCTGGGCCCCTACGGCTTCCTGGCGCTGTACGTGCTGATTGTGCTGCTGATGGGCATGATCCTGGACTCGACCTCGATTCTGCTGGTGATGACCCCGATCGCTGCCCCGATTGCCCTGAGCTTTGGCTTCGATCTGATCCACTTCGGCATCATCACCGTGATCGCGGTGGAGATCGGCCTGCTGACACCACCATTCGGCATCTCGATCTTCACCGTGAAATCCACGCTCAATGACGAGAGTGTTTCGGTGGAGTCCATCTTCGGCGGGGTACTGCCATACGTCGCGGTGATGCTTGTCGTCCTGGCGCTGATCGCGGCGTTTCCTGCGCTGACTCTAGCTTGGTCTGAACGCGTGCCGGTCGCGAGAGCGGTCATCACCGTCTATCCACCTGGGCGCCGCAGACAACCGGGCGCCGTGTTTTCCGGAGGCCATCGGCCAATGAAACAATCGGTTCCCCTGGACGATTTGGAACTGCTCGGCTGCGCCCTGGATTGGAGTCGCGAGCGCCGCAATGGAGTGCCGCAACACCCGCGTGTCGCGTGCCTGGTACTGGCGGCTGGTGGCTCGCGCCGGATGGGCCGGGCCAACAAGTTGCTACAGCCTTGGCGGGGCGAAGCGCTGGTGCGGCATGCGGTACGCGCGGTGGCGCAAAGTGGTGCAGCACCGGTCTACCTGGTGGTCGGCCACCAGGCTGAGGCCGTCGCCCGGGCGACAGCCGACCTGCCCGTGCTGATCGTCTACAACTCCGACCACGCTGAGGGTCTTTCCAGCAGCCTGCGGGCGGGACTGCGCGCCTTGCCCGACGAGGTCGACGGCGTACTGGTGGCCCTGGGGGACATGCCGCGAGTCAACCCGCGGGATCTACGTCGTCTACAGGACGCCTTCAACCCGGCCGAAGGCCGGGCCATCTGTGTGCCGACCTACCAGGGCAAGCGCGGCAATCCGGTGCTGCTGGGTCGACAGTTATTCGCCGAGCTACAGCGCCTAGAGGGGGACCGGGGCGCAAGGCGCCTGATCGGAGGCCATGAGGACCTGGTAACCGAAGTGGCAGTGGAGGGGGCCGGGGTGCTATTGGATGTGGACACTCCCGCCGCGCTGGAGCAGCTGCGTCGGGACGCGGCTGCCGCCCCCCGAGAGGAGAATTAGGCGAGGCTTTCCACGACCATGAACTGGCCGCTGGCCGCGTCGGCCCGGTAGCTGCGCGCTTCCTGGTAGTCCGGGGAGTTGTAGCAGGCCTGGGCCTGCTCGATGTTGTCAAACTCGATGATCACCACACGTCCAGGGGGCTCGGCGCCCTCTAGGGCCACTTTCCGGCCGCCGCGGGCCAGCGGCCGGCCGCCGAACTTCTCGACCGCCAGCTTGGCACGTTTGGCGTATTCCTGATAAGCCTCAGGGTCGTGAACGTCGACCAGGGCGATCCAATAACCAGCCATAGCTGTTTCCTATAGTGATTGGGGAATAGGAAGTCGTTCCGGCAGATTTCGCTACAGCAACATCAGGGCGCTGGCCGCAGCGGCGGCGAGAACGACGGCTGCGATAACCCAGCCCAGGCGGCCAACGCCTACTGTCGGTTGTGCCGATCTCGGCGCGGTGGCCGCGGTCGACTGGCCGCCGCTGACCTGTTCGACGAAATTGCGGAAGAAGTCGTCCGCGGTCTTGCGGACTACGCCCTGAATCAGCCGGCTGCCCACGCTGGCCAGCTTGCCAGCCACCTCCGCATTGGCGGTGTAGCGCAGCACGGTTTCCTGCGGCCCGCTCTCCTCCAGTTCGACGCGAGCCGAGCCCTTGGCGGAGCCGGCCATGCCGCCCTGGCCCTGGCCGGAGATAGTGTAGCTATGCGGGGCGTTGATATCGGAGAAGTCTACCTGGCCGTTAAACCGGGCCTTGATGGAGCCGATCTTGCTGACGATACGGGCGGTGAAGGCGGTGTCTGATAGCTTGTCCAGGGCCTCACAGCCGGGGATCGACTCCTGCAATACCGCCGGATCATTGAGCGCATCCCAGACCTGCTTTCGTGGTGCGGGGATACGATGCTCGCCTGAAATCTCCATGGGGCGTCCTCCTCGGTCGCATTATTTATCTTATGATAACTAATGGCGATGATAGCGGCTGGAGCGAAAATATCAAGGGGAAGAATGCGACGGGTGCGGGGGGCTCATGCATTAGCCAAGCTGGCTCAGAGCGCAGAGGAAGCATCACACGGTTTTGCACCGTGACACCTCTGTCTCCGCTGTGGAGGATTCGGTGGACGGGACGCGTGGGCATCGCTGGGCTATGCCCATCCTGTGGGAGCTACCGCCGGGGCAGGGTCCGCTGCGCATCGCACTTGGCGAAGTGCCAGCGCAGGGTCACGGGCGTGCCTTCGATGAAGCTGTGAACCACCCGTTCGATATGACCATCGAGGTCCTCCGGGATGGGCAGGTTGTAGATCCACTTGCGAATGGCCAGGTAATAGATCCCGCCATGAAGGTCCCAGGCAAGCTCCAACTCCTCGGGCTGCAGCGGCACCTCGTCGGTGGAAGGCAACCCCGCCACCTCTCGCAGTTCGGTGCATACCGGTACGAACAGCTTGTCCTGGACGATACTCAGGTAACGCTCGGTGATGTTCCCGCCCTTCAGCCCGGAAAACATGAAGATGCGCACCCACTCATAGTTGAAGATCACCCGGGTGTACTCCCGATACAGGGTAACCAGGCGCTCCTCCAGGGGACGGCTTCGGTCGATGATCAGCGCCTCCCAGTGCGGCTGCCAGCGCTTGACGTAGACCTCGTGATAGACCCGTTCGACTAAGCTCTCCTTGCTCGGAAAATAGCGGTACAGTAACGGCTGGGTGATTCCCAAGCGCTTGGCCAGCTCCCGGGTTTGACCCTCGAAACCGACTTCTGCGAAGAAGCGGATCGCCCCGTCGACAATCTGGCGCTCGCGCTGCTCCGGCGTGAGCCGCCGCCGTTTGCCTATTTCCGCTTCCACTGCTCCACTCCT